>JBIIHD010000017.1:0-9900 GCA_044236095.1 Crocinitomicaceae bacterium
TGTATGGCAGTGCTTTCTAATTCATAAACGAAAATTTCTTCAAAATACTTTTTTAATACGAGCTCATCGTCCATGAAATCATCCTCAATTAAGTAAATACTTGGTTCATATTCATCCAATTGAATAGGTTCTATTTCCTGATTTTTTTTAAGCCAATCAATCATATTTTCAGTTGGCTCAACCATAATATATCCTCGATCTAATATCATTTTTTAGAATTAATTATTTTTACTTTCTTGTTCTCAAATTCATACCAAATGGTCTTTTCATTTCTTTTTTGCTCAATGATCACATCAAACGAAGAAATATTTTTCTTTTTATCCATAAAGGTTATCCACTGTTTCAAATCTAACTGATTAGAACTCTTTAACACAATCAAATGAGTTGAATTATATAAAATTATAAATGCTTTTTTACTTATATTTTTCTTTTCGTAAAACTTAAAGGGCTTGCATGGATCATCAAAACAATCCATCAAATTATATAAAGCTCTTTTTAAATCTGTTGAATCTTTGTATTTCCAATGGAAATACTGAATACTATCAGAACCGAAGTAAATTACTTCTTTTGTTTTACTTAATGGATTGAATCGATCAGGTATTTGATTTTTAGAGATTAAATTTACACTATCTATTTTTATATCAATCTCTGACGTATAATATTTTATTTTTTGAGAGTCTACCTCATAAACCAGATCTTTATTATTAGGAACTTGAGATGACTTGGATTTAGGTACAAAATCGCCAAAATCTTTGGGAGGTTGCTCAGCTTTTTCTTTACATGAAAGAATAATAAAAAATAATAAAAAATATAACCAGTTAAATCTCACTATCCTTCATTATCTTGCTTTTCTTTCTTCTTTTTCTTCTTTTTGTTTGGCTTTTCCTTGATGATTTTAATCTTTTTATATCGTCTTTTATTAAATGTATTATCAGTTATACTTCCCTCAGGAATTCTAAATGCCAAACCAATTGTATGTTGAAGATAATGTTTTTCAGATTTTAAAATATTTGAAGTGAAGGCAAACTTTGCAGCTGACTGAACTTGAATTCCTAAATTACCAGACACCCACAAATTCATACCTACTGCTATATTTCCAGTAACATTTGTTCCGAAAATTGAGCGATTTGTTACACCTAAACCATATGAAAAATAGGGATCAAATGTTTGACTGGGATACAACATTTTTTGAAAACTATAACGAACATTAGCATCCAAAGAAAAAAACGAAGTGCTTTGAGCTAATGAATCGGGACGAACAGATAGAGTATCAAATTTTCCGAAAGCCATTGCCGCCTCCCAACTCCAACCTCCGTAATAATGTCTATCGACAAAAAAACGAGAAGGGTATTGAAAGCCTTTAACATTACCCATATCATTAGTCGGAGAAACAAAATTCCAACTTGCACCAACCATCCAATTATATGAATCCTTGTTTTTATCTAATTGAGCGGGCTGTGCAAAAAGAACTGTTGTAAAAAAAACAAAATAAAGTAATAGAATTCGACTCACCTTTTTAAAATTATGAAACTTAAACAAAAATAATAGCAATAATTTGAGATTTGAATTTAAATTTCAGCTTTTTATAATTAGTTTTAAACATAGTTATTTTGAAAAGGATAGGTCAGATAATGATAAAGCAGAAATTTCAATTAAAAAAATAGGCCATCCTTAGGGATGACCTATTTCCAACTATAAGAAAGATTTATTTTTTAATTTCAATTCTCTTTACAAAATTATTTTCAATTCCATTAAATTTAAATGTGTACGTTCCATTTGCATAAACTGCTAAATCTAACTTCATAGTCACTGATGACACATTCCAAGTAGCACATATTTTACCTGATGCATCAATTAATTCTATCGTTTTTATATCAGCAGTTATTCCTTCAATATTTACCGATCCGTTCGTTGGATTTGGATAAACAATTATCGGAATAATCTCCGCGTCCACAATACCAGAACATGCATCGACCACAATGGAAGACGTAGAAGATCCCGTACAACCATTCTGAGTAACTGAATATGTGATTGTATGCGCACCGGCCCCTGCATTTGCTGGACTGAAGTTTGAACCATTCACTCCAGGCCCTGAATAGGTACCACCTGCAGGTGATCCAGCTGGTAAAGTAAACGGCGAATCATAAACACATGGGGGTGTAACTGATGATAAGTCAAAAGTAACCGTTGGGACTGAATTAACACTTATAGTAAATGTCACCGGTGTTCCTGTACAAGATACTAAAGTTGGGGTAACTGTTACAGTGGCTGTGCCAGTTACGGTTGGCGTAAACGATGCAATGTTACCTGTTCCTGAGGCACCAAGACCAATAGCTGTATTTGAATTCGACCAGTTATAAATTGTATTCCCACTATTACCTGTGAAAATAATTGTACTTGATGAACTTCCCAAACAAATGTTTTGAGTAGCCGGTGCGGTAACGGTTGGATTTGTATTAACTGTGGCTAGTACAGCTGTTCTTGCAGATGTACAACCGTTCGAGGTAACCTCAACATAATAGGTTGTATTTGTTGAAATCGAAGGAGTCGTAAAGGAAACTCCAGTTCCAAGTGCTGTTCCTCCTGTTGCTGTCGAAAACCATGATATAGTTCCAGAAGTCGCAGTGGCTCCTATAGAAACTGTACCAGTACCACATCGACTAGCTGGAGTTGTACCTGAAATGGATGGTGTTTGGTTAATTGTAATGTAATTTGTTTGATTTGATGTATTACTTCCCATGGAGTTAGTTGCTTGTAAAGTAACATTATACGTTCCTGGATTTGAGTACGTTACTGTTGGATTTTGAACAGTACTTGTTGCTGGAGTTCCACCTGCAAATGTCCATGAATAAGAAGTTGGACTTCCAGTTGACGTGCTTGTATACTGAACAGTTTGGCCCGTACATGCCGTTCCAGTTGGCGTTGAGGTAAAACTAGCTGTTGGTGCTGTAGGAACAGCAGTCCCAGTAATATTTATGTTATCCACGTATAGATTATTTCCATAACCAGCTAAATTCCTAAACGCTAATTGAACGCTGGGATTATTAATGTATGTATTCAAATTAATTGTTTCCGTTCTCCACTGGGTTGCTGTTGGAACAAAAGCTGCCGTTGTTGCAGCTACGGTCGGTAAATTTCCTGCAGCCACAGTTGAACCTGTTTTATTGTAGAGTGAAGTCCAAGTCGTACCGCAATCTGTTGAAATAAGAACCTCCAATCCATCAACATAAGTCGCATTGTAAGCTGCATAGGCAACATCAAAGGTCATTTGAGCGGCTGATAAACCAGTAAAATTCAATTTAGGAGTTCTCATCTCATCTTGGTTACCGGTATCATCTTTATAGAAATTCAAAAATACCATGGAATTACCAGCGGTTGGAGCGAAACCTACAGTTGCACTTCTTCTCCAAGTAGTATCAGTTCCATCAGTATTTATACTTGTCCAACCAGTTGGTGGAAAAGTTGTTGAGGAAAATCCTTCTGTTAATGGTAAAGGATTTCCATTGGCTGCAATAACAGTAATATAGCCAGTTTGCGAAGATGTGTTTTGACCATTGGCATTTGAAACTGTCAACGATACATTATACGTACCTGCGGTATTGTATGTAACAGATGGGTTTTGTGCTGGACTTGTTGCAGGTGTTCCACCTTGAAATGTCCAGCTGTAAGTTGTGGGCTGACCAGTGGAGGTATTAGTGAACTGAACCGATTGACCAACACAAATTGTTTGATTATTTGCAGTAAATGAAGCTACAGGTGCAGTTGGAACAGAAGAGTACAAATCGGAATCCCAAGTTCCTCTTCCGAAGGTTGCAGCTCTTAATCTACCTGTTGCATAATAGATTTCAAGATCTGATACTTCGCAGTTTGGAAGTCCTTGACTAAAATCAATCCACCCATTTGTGCTATTATCCCTATAATAAACACCAATATCTGTTCCAACATAAATCCCATCTCCACCGGCTGCACCATTTTGATAAACAACACAATTCACAGGAACGTTTGGTAGACCTGTCGAGATATTTGTCCATGATGTACCTCCATTTGTTGACTTATAAACTTTTGCTGTCGCCGAATATCCAGAATAAGTAACAAAGACAACGTTCGGATCAGTATTTGATACAGCAACCCATGTTGGTGCAACTGAAGTCGGCAGGCCTGTAGAAACTGAAGTAAATGAAGTTCCACCGTTTGTTGATTTTGAAACACCACCTGATCCTGTTTTTAAACAATATATGATTTGATTATTACTAGGAGCTATTGCCATTTCAATTATTGAGCCTGTTCCTTGAGGTGTTCCCATGGTTGTCCAAGCAACTGTGGTTGCCCAAATATTAGATGATTTATAAAGAGCAGCTCGTCCAGCAGAGTATGCAATGTTAGCATCGACTGGATCTTGTTTGATTGGACTAACCCATTCACCTTGACCTGCCGGATCTGTAATGTCAGCAAAGGTTGTTCCTCCTGTAAGAGTTCTTGAATAATCACCGTAGTATACCGAAGAAATTTGTCTGTTATTATTTGTTCTATCAATAAAACAATCCATTCCATCTCCACCACCAACTTCTGTCCAAGTAGTTAGATTAGTAGTTCTATTCGTTCCATTATCTTGATGTCCAGCTAAAATCATACTTGCCGAAGATGTGGACAAGCTAAACCGGTATTGCTGTGCAATTGCAAGATTTGAACTTAAATCAGTCCAAGAAGTCCCACCGCTAGTAGTTTTGAAAAAACCACCGTCATTGGCAGATAAAATTGTAGTTCCTGAACCAGGTAAATACTGAATATCATGTACGTCAGCATGTACATAAGGCTTACTAAATCCACCATACCAATGGGATACCATAGTCCAAGTAGAACCTCCATTTGTCGATTTCCAATGATTAATTCCTCCAATAATTACTTCTTCCGCGTTGGTTGGAGATGCTGCAATTGCCAAATCATACCATCCTTGTCCGCCGGCATCAGCACCATTGTCAAACCCAAGAATATTTGGTGTCGTTGACTGAGAGGTGAAACTAGTCCCACTGTTCGTAGAACGCATTAATCCTTTATATCCATTATCTGTATTATTTGCAGCCAGTAAATATACATAAGCGTTATTTCCTGCTGTTACTGCCATTGATAGCCTTCCAATTCCAGTTAATGGTAATGTTACTGCCGTCCATGAAGCTCCACCATCCGTAGATCTTTTGAAAGTTGTTCCACATGCATACACAGTATTTGGATCACCTGGCTTAAATTCTGCATCAGAGCATGCAAATGTACCTGAAGGATTAGTCCAAGACGTACCTCCATTCGTTGATCTAAAAATCCCAGCACTAGAAAATACGATAACAATTTGGGGATTTGTTGGGTTAACTAAAACTCGACCTATCGTTCTTCCTTGATTGACAGCCCAGGTTAATCCTGTTGTATTCCATGTTGCACCACCATCTGTTGATTTTAACAAACCAATACTCCATGTGTCACTTCCGTCACTATCACCGGTTGCTAAATACATTATTTGTGAATTCGTTGGGTCAATTGCCACATCTGAAACACCAATAACCGTTAATTGATCTGTATTTGTAGTCCAAGATGTTCCGCCATTTGTGGTTTTCCACAAGCCACCATCAGGAGCACCTACCCAAAGGGTATTGCTGTTAGTTGGATCAAAGCGAATGAAGTTTAAACGACCGGCACCTCCTCCTGTTGGTTTTCCGATTGGACCTATAATAGACCAATTTCCATTCATGGATTTTGGAACACCTGCCGCTGCTAGGTCAGCTTCCCACTGTTTATAGTTTTTGTATGCTTGCGAAGGTAAAGTTACATTTCCTGACGGATAAACCCTTGGTTTCATGTAATGTTCCCAACGCTTGAAAGCCTTATAACCTTTCCCTTTTTGAATCGTTTTACCAGCCCAAAAAGACTCAAACTCTGATTGAGTTTCATAAAAATTAGAATTTGGATTTTTCATCATTTCAACCCATTGCTGAGAAAATGAAGAATAAGATGTGATTATTAAAATCACGAATAAAAAAGCACGAAAAAATGTGAGTTTCATAGTTTAAAGTTTAAGTCGGAAAATTATAAATAAAGATTGAAAAAGAAAAGAAATATTAAAAAAAAGAACTGTGTTCATATTGCAGAAATGACAACTACAATCTCACCTTTTAACTCATGATCTTTAGACTTTTGGATCAATTCATCAATTGTCCCTCGCCAGATTTCCTCATAAAACTTAGATATCTCTCTTACAATAGCAATCTTCCTTTGTGGTTGTATAAATTCTTTAAACTGAACCAGCATTTTATGAATCCGATGGGGAGATTCGTATAAAACAGTGGTTCTTTCTTCCTTACAGATTTCTTGAATCCGAGTTTGTCTTCCTTTTTTGTGAGGGAGAAATCCTTCAAAAATAAATCGATCGGTAGGAAATCCACTTACAACAAGTGCAGGAATCAACGCAGTTGGTCCAGGTAAACATTCAATTTCAATCTGATTTTCAATACAAGATCTAATCAGTAAGAATCCAGGATCTGAAATCCCTGGCGTTCCAGCATCGCTAACCAATCCAACCAAACTTGAATTTTGTATCTTTTCAACAAACTGATTTAATACACGATGCTCATTGTTAATATGAAAAGAGTATATCGGTTTCGAAATATTTAAATGACTTAATAATTTTTTAGTAACCCGAGTATCCTCGGCCAGTAAAAAATCACATTCATTCAAATATCGAATTGATCTCAGGGTTATATCCTCAAGATTACCTATTGGTGTGGGTATAAGAATAAGTTTTCCCATTTTCAATTTTCACCTTCATCAAATTCCTCATCAAGCGTTTTTTCTCCTCTCAAAACCCTAACTCTTTTCCGTGCTTCCGACGAGAACAAACTACCCTTATACTTTAAAACAATGGTTTTATAATATTCTAAAGCCTTTTCTTTGTCATTTTTTTGGATCTCATAAATTTCACCTAAATTAAATAGGGCATTATCCGCCAAAATATCCGCACTAAATTTTGAAACTATTTTTTCAAGAAAAGGAATAGACTCATCCCATTTACCTTGTAGCTGCATTGCTTTGGATTTTCTTAATAATATCTCATCCTCCAGGGAATGTCCCGGTTCAGCTCTTAAAACACTATCATAATATTCAAAAGCTAAATCGTAGTTGTGCTGTTCAAGCTGCAAATCACCTTGTGAAAACCAACCCATTACCTGAAAATTACTATCCAAACCAAAATTATCTGTAATTAGAGTTGAAAGTTCAATGGCATCATTGGCAATCAAACGGGAAGTAGATTCTTTTAAAACACTTAATTGCGACTGTGCAAAGTCAAATTCACCATCGTAATAAAAAATTCGAGCATTTTTAAACTTTGCTTCCTGACCGATAACTTCATATTTAAAGTCATTATCGATTTGCATATATAATAAACTTGCATCCCAAATATCTCCAGTTAACACCTGAATGTCTGCTAACTGCATTTTACAAGTGGCCCTTTGAATATCGGTTAATCCCGGAATTTTCATTAGCTCATTCAATAATTCTATCGCTTCTTTGGACTGATTTGCATAAAAAGCCTGAATATAAGCCAATTCCAATCCTAAATCAAATGTGGATCTTTTTCCTTTTATTCGATTTATCGTTTGTTGATATTCTTGAACAGTTGCACTTATTTCATCCAGAGAATAATTGCGATTTGTTGTCAATTCAGTAAAGCGAACTTGAAGATTTAGACGCTCAGCATCCACATAAAATGGGAATTCTTCACCTAAAGACAATATATATTTAAATGCTTTTCTTGCTTGTTCGTATTCTCTATTTTCTAATGCTATTTTTCCAACCTCAAGCGATTGTTCGCCTAATGTACTCATTCGCTTATCCAATGCAATAGATTGTGTTACTGCTGCTGAAAAATTATCTGATTGAATAAAAAACCAGATCATCATTTCTGCAAAGATAAAATTATCAGGATTTCTTTGACTTTTCTCGATTAAAATGGATTTAAGCGCCAGATATTCTTCGCTTTCTTTCTTAGTGAAATCCACATTATTCACCAATGTATTCTGAATGGATGTTCTGTACGAAACGCTTATTTCCAAAAGATCCATGAGTTCTTTGAACATGTTGTTGTAATCTCCCATCAAGGCATACAAATCCGCAAATTCCAAGTTTAAATCATAGGTCTGCTTGAGTAACTTTCGACCCTTATTAAGAGATTTCAGAGCATAATCGAATTTACTTTTAGATTTAAATGCATCAGCTAATTCAATGATTTGGTTGGGAGAGGCTAATAAATTATCAATTAATTCGGTATAAATTTTTTCCGCTGCCTTTTTATCATTGCCTTCCTCATTGAACATCCCTAGCATTATTTTCAACTCTACATCTTTACGATTTGCATTTATTTGCTTTTTCAAGATTTTCTCTGCCTCTTTTCGATTATTTGTTTTTACTAAACATTCGAAATAACGAAGGAAATATACTTTCGTAGGATTTTTTGAATACAAGGTTTGATAATAAGTAGCTGCTTTATCAAATTCCCCGTTATTGTAATAATATTGAGCAAGCTGAACGTCAGTTTCTGATTGAGAAAACGAGCTAAAAGAAAGAAAAATAAATAGTAAAAAAAATACTTTTTTCATTCTATTCTATTGATACTAAACTATTTGAAAACTGTAATAACTCCGGATGCAGTTTCTTGTAGGTTTCCATTATTTTTTCAAGCGATTTTTGCATCTCCTTCATCATTACCTCTAGTTGATTAACTTTCTTTTTCTCAAACGTAATGTACTCGTCATATTTTTCCCTTTTTCCACTGCTATTTTCGATATCAAACCTTAAATTCTTTAATGAATTTCGTATTTCTGAAATACCTTGTTTCATTTTCACTGTATTTTTTTGATATTTTGGAATTGATTTTCGCATAATCTTATATGCATCAAGCTTTTTACCAAATTCAAGATCAATGGAATCTACTTTTAAGTTATTTTTAATTTGAAGTTCAACCATTTGCGCAGCTAATTGCATTTCTTCTAAGGAATCCACTTTTAACTTCAACATGATCTTATCTAAACTATCTAATGATTTTTCCATGGAAGTTATTTGTCTCAGTCTTTCCGTCTTCTTAAAATCCGAACAAGAACTTAATCCAATTAGAAACATTAAAATAAATAGGAATTGCTTCATAATTCAATTCTTTTGAAACCTGTATATGGATGTAAAACTTCTGGAATAACAATGCCATCTTGATCTTGAAAATTTTCAAAAACCGAGGCCATGATTCTCGGTAAGGCAAGGGCAGAACCATTCAAAGTATGACAAAGTTGAGTTTTCTTGTCATCTGTTTTAAATCTCAATTTCAAGCGATTGGATTGAAAGGTATCGAAACGAGAAACCGAACTTACCTCCAACCATTTTTTCTGTGCAGCGGAATAGACTTCAAAATCATAGGTCATGGCAGATGCAAACCCCATATCTCCTCCACAAAGTCTTAAAATCCTGAATTGAAGACCTAACTTTTCAAGTAATCCTTTCACATGTTCCACCATTTCATCTAATGCTTTCGCTGTGTTGTAAGGATGCTCAATACGCACAATTTCTACTTTGTCAAATTGATGCAATCGATTTAGTCCACGAACATCCTTTCCGTAAGATCCAGCCTCTCGTCGAAAACAAGGAGTATATCCCGTTAATTTGATTGAAAAATCTTCTGACGGAAGAACAACATCTCGATATATGTTGGTTAATGGAACTTCAGCCGTAGGAATTAAATAAAAGTCATCCGTTGGAGTATGGTACATTTGACCTTCTTTGTCTGGTAATTGACCCGTTCCTGTTGCACTGGCTTCATTCACCATAAAAGGCGCAATATATTCAGTATAACCCGCTTTTTCAGCTTCATCC
>JBIIHD010000288.1:0-3043 GCA_044236095.1 Crocinitomicaceae bacterium
GCTTGGGATGAAAAAACAGAAATTCATGTTAATTCAGAATTTTATGACCTTCAAGCATTTTTAAAAGGTAAAAATTCACTGAAAAAACCAGAATTAGATGTTTTGGGTGATATTAGAGGCAAAAAGATTCTTCATCTACAATGTCATTTTGGTCAAGATTCATTGTCTTTGGCACGAATGGGGGCCATAGTTACGGGATTAGATTTTTCAAATGTTGCCATTGATTATGCTAGAAAAATTAATGATGAACTGGGATTGAATGCCCAATTTGTATGTTCAAATGTCTATTCATTGCCTGAAGAGTTAATTAATCAATTTGATATCGTTTTTACTTCTTATGGTACAATTGGTTGGTTACCTGAACTTCAATCGTGGGCAAATACAATTAAAAAAGCATTAGTTCCTGGTGGTAAATTTATTATGGTTGATTTTCACCCGTTCATTTGGACTTTTGACAATGACCTTCAAAATATTGAATATGATTATTTTAATAGTGTGCCAATTATCGAGGAAATCGACGGAACCTATGCTGATCGGAATGCTCCGATTAAAACGCGAACAATTTCCTGGAATCATGGAATAGGAGAAATTTTAAATACTTTAATACGTTCGGGGATAACAATTCAAGAATTTTCGGAATTGGATTATTCGCCTTTCAATTGTTTTACAAATATGAAAAAAATCGCAGAGGATACATTTGTATTTGCCCATATACCTAAGTCAATTCCAATATTGTACAGAATCACAGGTAGTTTTTATTGATTTATTAAAAATTATTTTTTTTTGATTAATTGGATATTATCAGGAATTTATACGTATATTTGAATATAAAAAATACGTATGAATACGAAGCTAACTTTATCAATAGAAAGTCAAATTATTGAGGACGCTAAATTTGTTGCTAGAAATCATGGTAAAAGTTTATCTAAGTTGATTGAACAATATTTGAAATCCTTGACATCGCCTGTTTCCCAAAAAATGGAAGAGGAATCTAAATTAATAAAGCTAAAGGGTAGTTTTAATGATCCTAAGGTTGATTATAATAAAGTTCTGTTGAAATCATTGAACAAAAAATACTTTCAACGATGAAACGAGTATTGTTTGATACAGATGTTCTGCTCGATTTCTTTTTTGACCGAAAGCCTTTTTCAGAAGATACATTGAAACTTTTATTGGCTTGTCAGGATAAAAACCTGATTGGTTACATTACGCCTGTTATGGTATCTAATATGTATTACATTTTAAGGCAACAAGCAAGCCACAACTATGTTAAAGAAAGGTTAGATGTCTTGTTATCAATACTCAAAGTTTTACCTATGAATGAACAAACGGTACATTTGGCATTCAATTCTTCCTTCAATGACGTTGAGGATGCATTGCAATACTTTTGTGCATTAAAAAAATCAAATATAGATGCTATACTTACAAGAAATATCAAGGATTACAAACATTCCTTAATCCCGATATTTCAACCATCGGAATTCTTAGCCACTGGACTTTTAGAAATGTCGGCATAATTTTGAGGGAATTCTTTTGATTTATGAAAAATCAAGAGCTTCTTTATACCTTGTCAACACTCGTTCTCTAGCAAATTTGTGATCAATTATTGGATCAGCATAATTGGGAGTTCCAAATTCAGGAACCCACTTTTTGATGTACTCAAACTGCTTGTCAAACTTTTCTTGCTGAGAGGTGGGATTAAAAACTCTAAAATAAGGAGCTGCATCACAACCACATCCTGCTGCCCATTGCCATCCTCCTGAATTACTTGCCAATTCAAAATCTAATAGTTTTTCAGCAAAATAACCTTCTCCTAAACGCCAGTCAATCAACAAATGCTTCGTCAGAAAACTTGCAACAATCATTCTAACGCGGTTGTGCATAAATCCAGTAGCATTCAATTCACGCATGCCGGCATCCACAATTGGGTATCCTGTTTTCCCTTCGCACCATGCTTGAAAATGCCCTTCATTATTCTCCCATTGGATTCGATCGTATTGAGTTTTAAATGAATTTTTAGCGGAATGAGGAAACCAATGAATAATCATTTGATAGAAATCACGCCAAATGAGTTCGTTTAAGTATGTTTCATTCAAGGATTTCGCAACTCGTGCTAATTCACGAATTGAAATAGTTCCAAAGCGCAGATGAATACTTAACTTTGAAGTAGCATTTAAAGAAGGGAAATCACGGTTCTGGTGATATTTTTGAATCAATTCCTTTATCCAATTTTTTGTAGGAAAATCCACTATTTGTTTATTTTCAAAACCCATTGAATCCAGTGAAATGATTTCACTGTTTTGTTTTGACTGAATTAAGTTTTTTATAAACTTTTCAGTGGGATATGACTTTAAATAAAATTCATTCAATGCCGCTTTCCATTTTCTAGAATAGGGAGTAAAAACTGTATATGGTTTTCCATCATCTTTCGTGATTTCACTTTTTTCAAAAATTACATGATCCTTAGCTCCTGTGAATTTAACTCCTGATTTTTCAAGCGTTTCAAATAAAAAATTGTCTCTTTCTTTTGCATAAGGTTCATAATCACGATTTGTGAATACTGCTTGTGCATTTTGTTCATTGGCAATTTTTGGAATTATTTCTATAGGATTTCCGAAGTAAACTTTTAAATCGGTTCCTAATTCTAAATAGATTTTTTTTAGGTGCTCAATTTCTTCATAAATGAACAAAACTCTCTGATCATTTTTTGGAAGAAATTGAAGAATTTGGCTATCGAATATAAAGATAGGCTGTACGGATTGACTAGCTTTTAATGCTTTATACAATCCGGCATTGTCGTGAATGCGTAAATCTCTACGATGCCAAAAAATAGATTTTGTAAACATTAAACCAAAACAATAAATCGATATTAATTGTTTGTGTTTTCATTAAATTTCAGTGAATTATATTCATTTTCACTCACAATCCGATCCAAGTATAATTTCTCCACTTTTTCTCTTGCCCAAGGGGTTTTGCGTAGAAATTTCAAGCTCGATTTCAAACTTGGATCTTTTAAGAAGCAATTAATTCGAATGTGATAACC
>JBIIHD010000289.1:0-3027 GCA_044236095.1 Crocinitomicaceae bacterium
GGCAGATGACGTTCTGTAATATAACGTTGCGATAACTCTACTGCAGCAATAATTGCGGCGTCTTTGATGATTACCTTGTGATGATTTTCGTATTTCTCTTTAATCCCTCGAAGAATTGAAATTGCATCCTCTGAGCTAGGTTCATCAACCAATACAGGTTGAAAACGTCGCACTAATGCTTTATCTTTTTCAAAATACTTTTGGTATTCATTTAAGGTAGTAGCACCTACGGCTCTTAATTCTCCGCGAGCTAAAGCCGGTTTTAGAATATTTGCTGCGTCCATTGCACCTTCTCCTCCGCCACCTGCTCCAACAAGCGTATGAATTTCATCGATAAATAGGATAATTTCACCTTCGGCATCAATGACTTCTTTGATTACTGTTTTTAATCTTTCTTCAAATTCACCTTTGTACTTTGCTCCTGCAATTAATGAACCCATGTCAAGTGAATAAACAACTTTGGTTTTGAGATTTTCGGGCACATCACCACTAATGATTCGATGAGCAAGTCCTTCTGCAATTGCCGTTTTTCCAACACCAGGCTCTCCAATTAAAATGGGATTGTTTTTTGTTCTTCTCGTTAGTATTTGGAGAACTCGTCTTATTTCATCGTCCCGGCCAATTACAGGATCTAATTTTCCCGATGTTGCCAATTCATTTAAGTTTTTAGCATATTTTTCCAAGGATTGGTAATTCCCTTCTTGACTATTTGATGTAACTTTTTGCCCTTTTCGTAAGTCCATAATAGCTTGTTTTAATTCATTTTTATTGATTTTATTTTCTTTTAAAAGTGATCCAATGGTGTCATTCGAATCAATCATGCAGAGGAGAATTAATTCAACCGTAACATAATCATCTCCCCATTTTTCGGCTTCTCTGATTGCATTATTGAGAACGGAATTTGCCTGCTGAGATAAATACAATTGACCTCCTGAAACTTTCGGTAATGATTGTATAATTCTATCTATTGCACTTTCTAGTATTTTTACTTGAACATTCAATTTATTTAAAACATAAGGAACAACGTCCTTATCCGAAATGAAAATCCCTTTCAAAATATGAACGTTTTCTATTGTCGGATTATTGTTTGACTCTGCATGTTGTTGCGCTTGTTGAATTACTTCTTGCGATTTGATTGTAAATTTTGAAAAATCCATAATTAAAGTTTCGATGTGCATTTCAAACGATAAACCAATGTAAAAAATCGATGATAATCGGAAAAAATGACAGATTAATCTTGGCTGAAACTGACAATAAGACTGAATTAGCATTTTTAATTTCTGTTTATCAATTCTCAAAAAAATAGTATCTTTGTTTCAATGGAAAAACAAGTTATTCTGAATGAAAAGCAAGTTGATTTAACGCTCAGAAGACTTTGTTATCAATTAATTGAATCACACAATGATTTTTCCGATACTGTTTTAATTGGATTTCAGCCTAGAGGAATACATGTTCTTGAGAGAATTAAGTCAAAACTTGAAAATATTACAGAAAGCGAAATAGTTTGTGGTAATTTAGACATTACCTTTTATAGGGATGATTTTAGAAGAAGAGAAAAACCTCTAATACCTAGTGTTACCAACATTGATTTTGATATTGAAAATAAAAAAGTGGTCTTAATCGATGATGTTCTTTACACTGGTCGAACCATTCGATCAGGATTGGATGCTTTATTAGCATTTGGAAGACCAAAAAAAGTTGAATTATTAACGTTAATTGATCGAAGATTCCAAAGAGACCTTCCCATTCAAGCTGATTATGTTGGTTTCACGGTTGATACCTTAGTTTCGGAGAAAGTATCCGTTGAATGGAAAGAAACAGAGGGAACAGATCAAGTATTTCTTTTTACACCTTCAGAAACGAATGAATAATTTAAGTGTTGAACATTTAACCGGAATTAGGGACCTTACTGCTGGGGACATTGATTTAATTTTTAAAACAGCAGATAGTTTCAAGCAAGTTATTAATCGTCCAATTAAAAAAGTTCCTTCATTACGAGATATAACTGTTGCCAATTTATTTTTTGAAAATTCAACACGAACAAAACTTTCCTTTGAGTTAGCGGAAAAAAGACTTTCGGCTGATGTTTTGAATTTTAGCGCTTCCGGAAGTTCCGTTAAAAAAGGTGAAACTTTATTAGATACGGTAAATAACATATTATCTATGAAAGTCGATATGGTTGTCATGCGACATCCAAATCCGGGGGCTGCTTTGTATTTATCTAAAAAGATTAAAGCAAAAGTAATAAATGCTGGAGATGGCACTCATGAACATCCAACACAGGCTCTGTTAGACGCCTATTCAATCAAAGAGAGATTAGGTACTGTTCGGGGTAAAAAAGTGGTTATTGTTGGCGATATACTTCATTCGCGAGTTGCTTTATCAAATATATATTGTCTTCAAAAACTTGGTGCGGAGGTCATGGTTTGTGGTCCTACTACCTTAATCCCAAAATATATTCATGAACTTGGAGTTGTCGTAACGCACAATCTTCTTGAAGCATTGGAATGGTGTGATGTGGCAAATATGCTACGAATTCAACTCGAACGCCAAGATATTCGTTTTTTTCCTAGCCTTCGTGAATACACCATGCAATTTGGTTTAACTAAAGAAATTTTAGATTCTTTATCCAAAGAAATTGTTATTATGCATCCAGGCCCCATCAATCGCGGTGTGGAAATTTCTAGTGAAGTGGCAGACTCTCCTCAAAGTATTATTTTAAATCAAGTGGAGAATGGAGTTGCAATAAGAATGGCTGTAATTTATTTGCTGGCAGCAAAAATTGAACGATAATGAATCTTCCTTCAAAGTTCTTGGATAACGCCGTTGAACAATTATCCTCACTCCCTGGTATTGGAAAAAGAACAGCCTTGCGTTTAGCTCTTCAATTATTAAAAAGAGATCAAAAGGAAATCGAATTATTCACAAATTCAATCATTGAGTTAAAATCAAATACTAAACAGTGTAAAATTTGCAATAATATATCAGATTCTTTGGAATGTTTTATTTGTTCAAATCCAAATAGAG
>JBIIHD010000291.1:0-3020 GCA_044236095.1 Crocinitomicaceae bacterium
TTTGCAATCGTTCTAAAAAATTAGGATCGACATCGTTTCTCTTTTGATTCAAAAAAGCATCGTAGACGCCTTCTGTTTCTTTCATTTTGGGACTATATGTTATTCCCAACCACTTACAAACTTCTTTTAATGTATTATCAAGGTCGCAAATTAGAGATTCATAAGAAATAACAAGGTACTTCTCACTTTTTAGATTGCTGATATTGTCATAAGTGTCATTCCACAGAGAAGCAAGAAAATAGGGGTTTTGATTCCAATTTAATTTTCGATTAGTCTTTGAAACAATATTGTCCCTGACGTCACGGGTTAATATTACGAATTTGGCTGAGGGAAAAATCTGTTGTAATGTATTCAGATGAAAAAAATATTTGATTTGTTTATCTACAATACAAGTTATTTGACTTTTATCTTTAACATCAATGAAATGCAAATAGGTAATTTTTATTATTCGTTCAAAATTTAAAATATCCTTGTTTGCAATTAAATTTCGAATAAAAACTTCTTTTTTACTGAAGTATAGATCCGTATTTTTTTCGCATATCAGAAAAAAAGAATCTACATAAATTAAGATATCTTTTTCAGACCAACTTGTTTTATTTTTATATTTTCTCCAAAAATACAACGCAAATGGTTCTTCACTAGGAGAAAGAATATTAGGATGTAGATTCAGCATTAAACTCAATAGAGAACTACCTGTTCGTTCTGTGCAAAGAACAAAGTGAATGGGTAAATTATCTATATATACAGTGGTCCATTTCATTGCTTCGAAACACGCTTTTCGTTAACTGATTTGACGTAATTTTCAAATTTTCGAACTTTGAATTCTATGGGTAAATTATAAAATAAGTAATCTTTGTAAAAACCTATTTTTACCTTAATAGTGAGAAAAACATATCGAAAACGAACGTTTATTCTAGTAATTAAATTTATGTTTTTTTGTTCGTGGTAATTAAATTCACTTCCAGCCTTCTGGCAAAATACATCGGCAATAGAAATTTCATCTGGGCGCAAACTATCTTTCCATTGGTCTACACGAGTTTTAAAAATTGGTTTAGATAAATCTTCGTATTTTTTTCTTGCACGTGTCGATTTTTCAATTTCTGGATCTTCTTTATAATTTACATATCCTGTACGCTCTTGTTTTTGTAAATTTTCTGAAAGAATAGGATCAACTTCAAGAAAAGAAAACACAATTTCAATCCATTTATCTGGATTTTCAACCAAATCTTCGTAACGAATAGTCATAACTTTATCAGGATATTTCTTTTTCCATCTCAGAGCCTTACGGGTGAAAAATGTCCACCGAATAGCATTAAATACAATGTTTGGAGAAAGCAAATGAATACTTTCCTTTCGTGAAAGTAAATTTCCTCGATAATCGCGAATCATTAAAATGTACTTTGCTTCGGAATTGAAACTATTTAGTTTCTTTAAAAAAAGTGTGTTAGAGGGATTTTTATCAATGAAGATATCGTGATTTTTATCTGGGAATGGAATATGTTTGAACGACGAATAAATTATTTTACACAGTTCAAGATAAGTTCCATCAAATCCTTGTTTCAAAATTTTTTCTGGCATTTGATATTCAAATCCAACATAAGGTTGGAGTTTTCCAAATGCAATATTGAATCTATTAATTAACTCAATTTCTTTAATTGTAAATGATTTTTTTGATGAAAATGCTTTTGCAAAAAATACTGAAAAATAATTTTCAGGTGGCGTGTGAATAGCTGGATGTGAGCCAAGTAAAGACATCAATAATGAAGTTCCTGAACGACCAATTCCAATTATGTAATTAACTTTAGGCATGCTAAATTAGAAGGTGTGATCTCACCAATATTCCTGAGATTTTTTTTGCGTTTTTAATTCAATAATTTTTCTTTAAATTGCTTGAGTTTCTGCAATTCTCTCGATAAGATTTCAATTCGTTGCGCATCAGCCTCAGTTTTAGATACTTTTTTCTTCAAAAATTCTCGTTCGCGTTTAAACTCTTCGGCTCCTTTTTTAAAGTTCTCGATAGCTTTTTTACTATCTTTCATTGTAAGGTATGCATTAGCCATTCGAACGTATTGTTCTCCCAAGAAATCATTTTTGTGGTTTTGAATATAGTTTATTTCTGCGTTGATAGACTTCTTACAAAATTCTTCTGCCTTAAGCGTGTTTTTTTGAAAAACATAGGCGTTGATTAATTCGGAGTAATTAGAACCTAAATAATCATTCGGAAATTTAGAAATATATTCAAGTTGTATTTCGGCTAACCATTCATAATCTTGAGTTATTCTAGCGAACTGGAGAATTATACTAAATAAATTTTTATCATTACCAGCTATTTCAATTACTTTATTAAAATTACTTTTGGACAAAGAGACATATTTTTTTCTAAGCTTTAAACATATAACCTTTATCTTTTCCTTGCTAATTTGATTGCTTTCAGCGATTTCAGTGATAATCGCTTTTCTGAAATTACTAATTAGTAAAAATATAGATTCTATCGATGAACTATTGGTTAGTGTATTTTGTACTTGTTGTAGTAGATTTTTCTCTTTCAAGTAGTCAGAATTCCCCTCTAAATCCTTATAATTTTGTAAAATTCTTCCTTTTATTTCCTTCGCATTATTGTTCCCTTTTAAATAAAATTCTTTTGTATTTAATTCAAATTGCTTAAGTATAGCAATGGCTTGATAGATTTTTTTATCAAGATAGCTTTTTTCAAAGGCATTAACCTCATTTTCACTTGCATTTAAAGAACTATCTAACTGAGATGTGACAAGAACAAAATCATTTAATCCCTCTGCAATTTTTGCATTTGAATTCGCACAGTTTAGATATCCTTCTTTATATTTTTTATTAACAGAAACGGATTGCTGAAATAAGCTTAAAGCTTCAAAATAATCATATTTGAAGGTGTAAAGAAGAACTCCTTTATTATTTAGATTTGATTCATAGTTTTTGTAAATTTTCAGTGATTGGTCGTAGAAATAAATTGCGGAATCTACTTTCTGCATGAGCTCAATGTAACT
>JBIIHD010000290.1:0-3020 GCA_044236095.1 Crocinitomicaceae bacterium
CGCGTCATGCAATTGGAGGGGACTATTATGATTTTATTCCACTTGGAGATGAAGAATACATCTTATGTATTGCCGATGTTTCGGGCAAAGGAATTTCAGCCGCTCTTCTTATGGCAAATTTTCAAGCAACCATTCGAACAGTACTTAAATATCAAAAATTTGAGTTAACATTTCTGATGGAAGAATTAAATAAAAAAGTAGTTCATGCAACGAAGGGAGAAAAATTCATCACCTTTTTTATTGCCCATTATAATGCTTTTACTCATGAATTAAAATATGTGAATGCCGGTCATAACCATCCTATTTTATATCAAAATGGCGAATTAAAAATGTTAGATATAGGATGTGCAGGACTTGGTATGCTAGATGAGCTTCCTACAATCAAAGTGGGGAAATTAAAATTGGAAGCCGAGGCAACATTAGTTCTGTACACAGATGGAATAGTCGAACTTGAAAATGAACAAGGTGAACAATACGGAACGGAAAGACTTATCGAAGATATTCAAGCTCATTCTAATCTAACAATGAAAGAAATGAATGATCTCATTTTTAGTAAACTTGAAAATTGGAAAGGAGCTCAAAAATACGACGATGATACGGCTATTTTTAGCTGTAAATTCTTTTGAACTATCGAAGTAAATACATTTTTCCAATACCTTTATTTATAAAAGCATCAGCGACAGATTCTAAGCGCTTAATGTCTTGACCTGCAATCTTAGCCTTTACTCGATATAAGTAAACTCCATTGGC
Organism: Crocinitomicaceae bacterium; assembly: GCA_044236095.1. GTDB lineage: Bacteria > Bacteroidota > Bacteroidia > Flavobacteriales_D > Crocinitomicaceae > UBA952. The sequence continues at coordinate 751 of JBIIHD010000290.1, forward strand.
TAATTGATCTCCAAACTCATCTTTTCCATCCCAAGCAAATTGACTGATATTTCTTCCTATGTTTATTGGACCAAACTCACTCTCATCTATTTCTCGCACCACCTTTCCGGTAATCGTCATAATTTGAAGTTGAAAATCATCGGGTACTTGATCTCCAGTTAAGGTAAATACAAAACGTGTACTCGTGCTAAACGGATTAGGATAGTTCATGATTTGAGTTATCATCGATTCATGGATTACCTCAAAATCTACTTTGTATTCCAAATCACCAGACAAATTTCCTGATTTATCCATTCCTTGTACAAGAAGAGAATATATGCCTGAGTTTTCAAAATAGGTAGGAAAATTAATTTTAAAGCGTTTGTTTTGAGCATTTGCAGGGACCCATTCCATAACAGGATTTCCAGAACCATCAATAAAAGGAATCTTCTTTTGAATACCATCTGGATCGGTCAGATAAATGCCGAATAGAGAAGTGTCAGCATCCGAATCCATGATAAGATATGGATTTTCATCTTTCAGAGAAATTAAAATTTCTGTTGTTGGTGGAACTATATCCTCATTCAAAATATGACGCCCATTGAAAGTAACATCCAGCAATGGATTGATCGATTCTTCCACTACCATAAATGGAAATTGTAGTACGTTGTTTAAATGGGTTAATTCCGGTTGATCTAAAATTGTCAAATTCTGATCGACATAAGGATTTACTTCCATACAAAACCAGTTTTCCCCTACAAGCCCTTCTGTACCAAACGAAATTGTATCCTTCAATGTAGATCCAACAACAAGTGAATCTTGCCTTGGATAATTTAAGTAATGCTTATTTTGATTTTTATCAATAATGTAATATTTAACTAACAATGAATCCATTGAAAGTGAGCTAATGTTTTTAATATCGATAGCAAATTTTCCTATTTGTCCTTCCTGCAAAGTATCATTTTGAGGTAGCCAAACATACCCATTAGTTCCGTCAATTGCTGCCTCAGGAACAGCCTCATACAATACTTGCCAATATTTCAATTGAGAGGGCGTTAAACCGACAGTATCAGAATATTTTGCCACTAATTTTAAATAAGGAAAGGAATCCACAGGAATTACATTTCCCAAATTAATCAATGAATCCCCTGAAATTAAAACAGTATCAATTGATTTTAGATAATTTCCATTGGCATTAAACAATTGAATTTCTAAGCTTGTCGTATCTGACGTTGGTTGCTCAGTGGCATTATGTTTCCAAAAAATAGAATTCCATTGAGAAGAGGGTCCAATCAGAGGAGTTGTTTCTCTTCCAAATGACTGAATTCCGGTAATTACAGTATCTAAAAAAATATCTTCATTCCCTTGAGTAAATATTTCTACCACAAAACTAGGGTCCCCTTTGCGAGTCAAAAATATCATGGGTTTATTTGGTCTTCCTGGTACAATTTGGGTTGAACCCAAGTTTTGAAAAGTAGTAAAAATCGTTGAATCAATCTGATACCACCAATCATATCTAGATGCAATCGGTGTATATACTAAAATATAATCACCATTTGGAACCTCATTCTCTACAAAATTTTGGAACTTATTGATTTGATCCAATGTATTTTGACCGAACGTAAAATATTTCATGGGCCTACCAAAACACGTTGAATTGTTATCATTTAAATTTCCAAAGCCATTAGTTGGATTGGCAACAGTTCCATTTGAATATGTATATCTTGTGGCCCAAGCTTGGAGACTTGATTTATCGATTACAGCTACCTGAAAATTAGGATTAATCCAATTACAAAAACTATAATCTTGTTGAACTCCATTCAACGTCCATTCATTATCATAATGCGCAGGTGCTTGAGTGGTAGTTTTTGCAAGACAAGTAATTCTTGCTTCATTGGGTTGAAATCCTCTTAGTTCAGTTTGAATACTTAAATTAATCCCATTAAATGCATTAAAAGTAAATTGATCAAAATCTGCTTGACCCCATCCTGCTTTATTCATTATGAATTGAAAAGATCGATTTTTCCATTTTAAATTATTTTCAATTAGTGCAACTCTCCAATAATATACTGTACTGTCCTCCAAAATCAAAGTAGTTTGCTGATTGGTAGACGACAATTTCCAATCAGATGGATTTACTTGTTTCACTCCGCCTAATCCGGATTTTTCACAATACTTTTTAAAACCACTCGAAAAATCTGCAACAGTATCCAACTCAAATCGATAAGTTGCGAATTCAGCCAAAGGATTAATCGTTGAGGCATATATTGAGACACTATCATTGGGGACTA
>JBIIHD010000292.1:0-3016 GCA_044236095.1 Crocinitomicaceae bacterium
CTGTTTCTAACTCAACTTATTTTGAATCTTCGAGTGGTGATGATATTTTTTTACTCCGAGCATTACAAAATAAAAATACCACTGTAATGAATCAAATCGGAACAAAACATGTTGTTCACACGCGATTGGCAAAAACCGGAACAGAATTTCTTAATCAGAGGATGAGGTGGTTGGGAAAATCAATGAAGGTGAATGATAAGTTGGCAAATACTATGGCTTTGATACAGTTTTTCTTTTCCATTCTGAATTGGGTTTTTCTTACTTTGGCTTTTTGTTGGCTTTCAAATCAAGAATTCATACTATTTGTACTTTTGAAATTCCTCGTGGAATGGTCGGTTCATTTTTCTTTCTATCGGGATTTTGGATATCTCAGATTATGGTTGTTTTTGCCAATTTATATTTTAATTCTTCCGATGATAAACCTTGTAATGGCTGTATCATTTTTGGGAGTTAAGCCGAAATGGAAGGATCGTTTAGTTATAAAGTAAAACGTAAAAATTCAGTGAAAAGGCGATACACAACCAGACACAATAAGGCAGAATCAATAGAAAATGCCAATCTAGCCAATTGAAATTTTTCTTATGATTGAGTAGGATTACCACAAATAATGCAACAAGCACTATCAAACCGGCCAATACTAAGTGGAAATTGAAAAATAATGGGTTCCAACCGATATTGAGAATGAGATGAATGAAATAGATGAGGGCATTTTGTTTTCCCGGATTTTTTTTCCAAACAAGCGTCATGTAGATTGAAAATAAAATCATAATGGAAGTCCATGCGGCACCAAAAACCCATCCCGGAGGTGTCCAAGGGGCTAAATTTTGTGAATTATACCAAGTGTTAAGAGCAGGGCTTCCACCCATGAGCAAGCCACCAATTCCCAATGCTCCGAAATTGAGGACAAAGAAAATTAGAAATGTAAGCAGAGTCTTCATCATAATTATCTCAGCATAACACCTTTTACTCCGAGTTGTTTGATAGGCTTCAGATTTTTTTCACAAATTGATTCAGGAGGAAAAACAAATTTTTTGTCGTACATAACATCATTTATCCAAAAACTTACCCAATATTCATTTGAAATTCCGAATACCTCTTCCATGATAGGTTCAATTTTAGCGGCCTCATTTGGTAAAAGTACTTCTATGCAGTGGCGTAAAGTGGATGTTTTAATTTTTTCACCGGTATTCGCATTTTCACCATAGCCTGTACTTGTGATGATAATACCTTCCATGATATCGTCGCGCAAATTCAATAAATAGACGCCATATTCTTTTTCGTTTTCCTCATTAAGTTGTTGAACTACTGCAACTCCCACATTCTCAACCTTTGGTCCAAATAATTCCTCTCTCATTTTATCAAATTATATATCGAATATCCACTTTGGATGTATCTAAAAATATCAGGTGAATGTCCAACTTTGTCCATGTTATCACGAACGTAATTTTGATCGTGTTTTTTATCAGTCGGAATATCGTAATTTTCCTCACGTTGCATTCCAAGTCTTACAATAATTAAGTCATCTTTTGGAATGGTAAAAATATATTGTCCTCGATAGCCCCTAAAATAATACACGGGATTACCTTGGTTGTAATAAATCCAGGTATGTAAACCATATCGTTGATTAGGTGTACCTTCGTCTGTTTTTAATTCTGGAGTTTTAATCATTTCTTCGATAAAACGCTCCGAAACTAATTGTTTCCCATTCCAATTCCCTTTCTTGAGTAAGAGTCTTCCCAATAAGGCATAATCTCGGGCAGTTGCATAAAAGCAGCAAAATGATTTTTCTATTCCTCCTTCAGAATCGGTACTCCAATAGGCACTAGAGCTCGCTCCGATGGGTTTCCAAAGTTTCGCTTCCATGTATTTGGAGAGGCTAGTTTTCGTTGCTTTTGCTAACAAAATCCCAATAAGTTGAGAATTTCCGCTTTGATAATTAAATCTTTTCCCGGGTGTTTCAACGACAAGTTGACTAGACACCAAACTATGAAGATCTGAGGTAAAGTAACCTTCCGCAGCCTCTGATAAGGGATTGCTTCCACTTTCTTTCCAATCTAAGCCTGATGCCATTAAAAGTAGATGTCTGATAGTGATTTTATTTCTGCCTAAATTTTTAAATTCTGGTATATAATTCCCTACGGGTTCATCCAAACTTTTTATATGACCTTCTTCTAATGCAATTCCTACTAGTAAGGCAAGAATAGTTTTTGCCGCAGAAAATGAATTGGATACGGTTTTTTCGGTGTGATCATCCCAATATTTTTCAAATAAAATGGAATCTTTGTGAATGACTAAAAATGCTTTCGTTCCCCAGTCTTGATGGTATTTCAAGTCTGCTTCATTAAATTGAAAGGTGTTTTTTTTGGGATGATTTTTCCATTCAAAAGTGGAAGCGCCTTTTTCCATGGTTGTTTTTCCGAACAGATTTAAATCATAAATTCCCGGTCCTGTTTCACCTCTTAAATAGGTTTTTGCAACTCCGGAATATATGTAATATCTTCCAGATAAAAGAATGAAAAGGTTTGCGGCAATAAATACAGCCAAGAAAACGAATAGAAAGAGCTTTAAAAATTTAAATATCAATCGTTTCATGGCGTTTTGATTTCAAAGTCAAATAGAGCTTGGATTTCATGAAGGATAATCGGCATTACCTCTTCAATAGTTACCTTTCTATTAATTTCTTTTTCTAAGGAAGTTACGTCTTTATTTTGAATTCCACAAGGTACAATATGGTTAAAGTAATTTAAATCTGTACAAATATTAAAACCAATACCATGCATGGTCATCCAACGCGAACTTTTCACTCCCATAGCGCATATTTTTCGGGCGTTTATACTATTTGGATCTAACCAAACACCGGTTAAACCTTCCGAGCGATCTCCATTGAGCCCAAATTTAGCCAAGGTTCTTATGACTGCTTCCTCCAAATATCTCATGTATTTGTGGATATCTGTAAAAAATTGTTCTAAATCAAAAATGGGATAAATAACCAATTGACCAGGTCCGTGATAGGTAA
>JBIIHD010000293.1:0-3014 GCA_044236095.1 Crocinitomicaceae bacterium
TGGAAAGTACCGTTAATTTATGCCGGTTTAGGCACAAGCGCTTTTTTTTTAATTCAAAATCAAATAACTCAATCAAGTATAAAAAAAGAATATAATAATCGAATTTCTGGGGGAATATTAGATCCAAAATGGGAACCCTATGATAATCAGGCTTTAGTAACCTTGCAAAAACAATTTTTGAACAATAGAGATTTATCTATGCTACTTTTTTTTGCAATATATGGACTTCAAATTGCTGATGCTGGAATAGAAGCACATTTTGTGAATTTTGATATTTCAGATGACATTAGTTGTGTATTTAAACCAAAATTATTTACTTCTAATTCTGTGGGCTTATCACTTCAGTTTAAATTTCACTAATTTAGTATTCTCAATTATGAAAATTGCATTAATCGGATATGGTAAAATGGGTAAAGCAATCGAGCAAATTGCCATCGAACGTGGTCATGAAATTAGCTGTATTATCAACAGTGAAAATCAAATTGAAAGTGCAAATTTTGAGGGTACTGATATTGCCATCGAATTTTCAAATCCTGAACTAGCTATCAAACATATTGTGCATTGCATCAATTCTTCTATTCCAATTGTCGTAGGAACTACAGCATGGCATAACGAACTGGAAACGGTTAAAACCATTTGCTCTGATCAAAATGGCAGCCTACTTTATTCATCGAATTTTAGCATAGGAGTAAATATTTTTTTTGAAATCAATAATCGCTTAGCAGAACTAATGTCTTCACACCCTGAATACACTGCCGAAATTGAAGAAATTCATCATACTCAAAAATTAGATGCACCAAGTGGAACTGCTATTGAAATCGCTAAAGGAATAATTTCTTACAATCAAAATTACAATAATTGGTTGTGTGAAGTAGGACAAAAACCAAATGTGAACAAAGATGAAATACCAATTGTCGCCCTTAGAGAACCAGAAGTTCCGGGTACCCATACGGTTAAATACTCATCTGATATAGATTCAATCACAATGACTCATCAAGCAAATAATAGAAAAGGATTTGCTCTAGGAGCTGTTGTTGCAGCTGAATGGCTCGTTCATAAAAAAGGTATCTTTACCATGTCAAATGTTTTAAAATCTTAATATGGCTTTTATTTATTTTTACGGATTAATTCTTCTTCATCCTTATTTGGCTTGCTGGTGGATGAGCTTTCCCGCAGCTGGTAGACAAAAATGGGAGGCCCTTGTTCCAGGATATAATTATTTTGTAGCATTTAAAATTGCTTGCAACAAACCTTTTTGGTCACTTTTGTTGGTCGTTCCAGGAGTTCACCTAATCATGTTGGCAGTTCTCAATATCTCTTATTTTAGAAAATTTGGTTATTTTTCGTTAGTTGATTCTTTGCAAGGAATTATTTTCCCTTACTATTTGATGTATAAAATAGGATCAAATGGTGATCCTTGTGTTCCTGAAACAAATTGGGCATTGGAAAAAGACAAAGCTGAAAGAGCATGGAGTGATCATTTGATTTTATTTTTAGGATTACCCGTAATTGGGCACGTTTTAACAACTCTTATCGGGCTATTTAAAAAGGAAAAAAGTGGAGATAAAACCCTTGTCAAGGAATGGGGAGATTCAATATGGTTCGCATTAATCGCAGCAGGAATTATTCGAACTTATGTATTTGAACCATTTCAAATCCCAACCGGATCAATGGAAAAGACCTTGTTAGTTGGTGATTTTCTATTCGTAAATAAATTGGCATATGGATCCAAGGTACCGGTTACCCCCCTATCCTATCCATTAGTTCATAATACTGTTCCGTGGATTAATATTAAATCTTACACTACATTAGAAAAAGGATCCTACTATCGACTACCAGGTTTTGGTGATGTTAATCGAAATGATGTTGTCGTATTTAATTATCCTTCAGGAGATACTGCAGTTTATGATCCAAGAATGCCTGATGGACTTATGGGACATGATTATCATGGAATTTTAAATGACGAAGCAAAATATTATTGGACCCAAGAAAATAAAGCAACAATAGAAGAAATCGGCAGGAAATATAATTACAAATTTGAATATGAAGCACGCGATAAATTCATCGATTCTTTTAGTCAAGATTTTATGAAAAATTTTTCTAAATGGAAGGAGAAAGCCAGAAATGGAATGAAAGAAGGTATAACTTATTGCCGCGGAGGAATTCCTGGATCAGAATTAAATTACATTCAGCATTATGGACTAATTGATCGTCCAGTAGATAAAAGAGAAAATTATATCAAGAGATGTGTGGGTATTCCAAAAGATTGGATTGAAATAAAAAATTCTACCCTTTACATAAATAATCAAAAAGCTTTTGTGGCCCCGAATCAATGTTTACTTTATTTCGTAGATCAAACAACAGCATCATTCCCATCTGAGGAAGAGATGTTTGAAAAATACGGTCTCGAGGCAGAAAGAGGAGATTTTAAGTCTCCCGAAAATATGGATCCTAACATGCAACTGAGTTATCAGTTGAATTACAACTTGGATCCTAATAAAAAATACTATGCGTTCAATATTACGTTAAGTGAAAAAAATAAAATTTTGAAAGATTTTCCTAAAGCTAATTTTCTGATAGCCTCCTCAAAAAAATCGAGCAATCCAAATAGCCAATCCATTGAAAATCTAAGCACTTTTCCAAATAATTTTAGCGTAGAAAATACAATTACTGATTTTCAACGTTTTCAAGTTCCTTATCGCGGAAAAATTGTTGATTTTTCAAAAGAAAATATTGCATGGTATAGACGAATTATTACAGCCTACGAGGGACATAAATTGGAGGAAAAAGCAGACGGGATTTATATTGACGGTAAAAAAACAAATACATATACCATCGAAATGAATTATTATTGGCTAATGGGTGATAATCGCTATAATTCCGCTGATTCCAGAATTTGGGGCTTTGTACCCGAGGATCACGTTGTTGGTCGCGCTTCGTTAGTTTGGTTTTCTAAAAGTCCCTATTTAGGAGTCAGATGGGATAGAATCCTCAAGTGGATTGATTAATGAATT
>JBIIHD010000294.1:0-3013 GCA_044236095.1 Crocinitomicaceae bacterium
TTCAGGTTTGGGCAAATCTTGTAATGAAAGAATATTTGCTGAAAAGGTAAACCATAACCCAATTTAGCAATTGAGATAACGAATTGCCCTATCTTCGGTATCCACCTTCCTTCCAGAGCAACAATCTGATATCGAAATAAAGCTGATTATCATAAATCGGCAAATTTGATCCTCCAGATATGTTGCTCAATACTCCTCCACCGAAAGAAATAATACACAAATCATAGGAGATTCCCAATCGCATAAATGAATGTTTAAAGTCTGTCGAATAGGATAAAATTCCGTTCAGTGCAGCTGGAAATACAGAGGCAAAAAAGCCACCAGCGCCTCCGGTTATTCCCACATTAAGCATCATTGCATTGCTACCTAAAGCATACTTAGGTCGAAACTTCCCGTCAATTGAAACGAAAAGCCCAAAATACCTCCAGCCATAAACAGGCTGCCATAATACATTGGAAACATTTCTCGTTCCGGTAATAAAGGCGGCTCCAACTTCAATCATGTTGACATTTCCCAACGTATCGCGGGTACCCCCATTTCGATAACCAACCATGGGTGCGATATTTCTCTTCCACTCTTGGCTTTTTAAACAGAATGAAGTGATAAAAATTAGAATTAAAACAACGACGGACCTAAAATTCTGCATTTTGTGGTGTTCGTGGAAAAGGTATTACATCTCGAATATTTGACATGCCAGTTACGAACATAACCATACGCTCGAATCCCAAACCAAACCCTGCATGTGGAACTGTTCCAAATTTTCGTGTATCCATGTACCACCAAAGTTCATCGGGATGAATTCCGAATTCCTCACATTTTTTGTGTAAGATGTCGAAACGCTCTTCTCGTTGAGAGCCACCAACAATTTCTCCAATTCCTGGGAAAAGTACGTCCATGGCAGCAACCGTTTTGTTGTCATCGTTTAATCGCATGTAAAATGCTTTGATTTGAGCAGGATAATCGGTCAAAATCACAGGACAGTTGAATTCTTTTTCTACTAAATAACGCTCGTGCTCACTTTGAAGATCTATTCCCCAAGATACGTCGTATTTAAATTTCTTCTTTTTATAATGATTGGAATTCAACAGAACTTCAATTGCATCGGTGTACGTCAATCGTTTAAACGGATTATTGTTTACAAACTCCAGGCGCTCAATTAACGATAATTCATTGCGTTCATGTTGTGGTTTTTGGGATTGTTCTTGTGCATCTCTGTCATTTAAGAATTTCAAATCTTCTGCGCAGTTTTCTAATATGTAGGAACAGATGTATTTTAGAAAATCTTCGGTGAGATCCATATTGTCCTTCAAATCATTGAAAGCCACCTCTGGTTCGATCATCCAAAACTCAGCTAAATGTCGAGATGTATTTGAATTTTCTGCTCGGAATGTCGGCCCGAAGGTATAAACTTGTCCTAGAGCCAATGCTGCTAATTCTGCTTCCAACTGACCTGAAACAGTTAAATTAACAGGCTTACCAAAGAAATCTTCTTTAAAATTAACAGTCCCATCTTCGTTTAGAGGCGGATTTTTCGGGTCTAAATTGGTAACACGAAACATCTCACCTGCACCCTCTGCATCCGAACCTGTGATAATGGGTGTATGTAAATAAAAAAATCCTCGGTCATTAAAAAACTTGTGAATGGCGTATGCAACACTATGGCGAATTCTGAAAACGGCACCAAAAGTATTGGTTCTAAAACGCAAATGAGCTTGTTCTCGAAGAAATTCCAAACTATGACGTTTGGGTTGCATAACGGTTTTTTGAACATCATCCGGGTTGGCATCTCCCAAGATTTCAATGCTTTCCACTTGAAGTTCTACTGACTGACCAGAACCAATCGATTTAATTAATGTTCCCGTTACTGAAAGAGCTGAGGCTGTTGTAATTCGTTTAAGTAGAGCCTCATCGTATTTTTCAAAATCAACAACAGCTTGAATACTTGCCATACAAGAACCGTCATTCAACTGAATGAAACGATTACTTCTAAAAGCACGCACCCAGCCTTTAACAGTTATTTGCTGATTTACTAATTCATGACCTTTTTTGCCTAATATCTCGGCTATTTTCAATCTTTTCATGGTGCAAAAATAATAGATTAGCAGGAATATACAGTCATAATTTAAAGATGTTTACAGTACAGAAATGATTTTAAATGTTGAAGAATTAGTGAGGATATAATAATAAAATTCAAACAAAAATTAATTCAATTAGAGGGAACATTTGGTATTTCTCAAAAAAGTATTATATTTGCAGTCCAAATTTGGGAGTTTAGCTCAGTTGGTTTAGAGCATCTGCCTTACAAGCAGAGGGTCGGGGGTTCGAATCCCTCAACTCCCACTCTGATGAAAGCATTGTCGAAAGACAGTGCTTTTTCATTTTAAGGACATTAAGCTTGCTTAAATGGAATTATTTGAAAAAGGCACTAACTGAACGGATTAAGGAATTGCTTTTATACGGTGAAATGAATTTATCCGAAATTTCCTGCAAACTAAATTACAGCAGTATTGCCCACCTTTCCAATCAATTCAAAAAGATTACAAGAATTAAGTCTTCGAGTTATAAAAACACAGAATTATCACTTCGCATTCCACTTGAGGAGATTGGTCTAGCAAAATCATGAATAGCTTTGAAAGCTTTGCAGTTGTGAACTACAATTGCAAAGCCATCTATATTTAGATTTAAACGATAGTCATTTAAACATTTAATGAATGCTTATTTTTCGTTGAATCGTTCCTGTTGCAAACTTCGCTTGAAGAATATAATTTCCAGTAGCGAAACTACTCATATCAATCTGCGCCTCACTAGAAACGGAATTTAATTGATATAATGTTTTACCATAGAAGTCAAAAACTTCAATTAATTCAATTAATTCATTGGATTTAATATTTACAATTCCTGAACTTGGATTTGGGAAAACTTGTAGTAAATTGTTGTTTAAGTCAGTCAATCCAATAGTTTCAGTATTTATATTATAGGTTGTGTTTGTGATAATCGGATCATTCCAATCAAA
>JBIIHD010000295.1:0-3006 GCA_044236095.1 Crocinitomicaceae bacterium
TTTGGGATGATTTCATTTTTAATTTCTCCAAAAAAGGAAATTTCGGATGGTGAGAAAAGAAAGCTTGCGTCATTGCCTGAACTTAGCTGGACAGGAATATTAGACGGTTCTGTCATGAATCAATACCAAAAATACGTAGATGATCATTTCCCATTTCGGAGTTCATTGGTTGATTTAGCTTTTGAATTGAATGAAAATAAAGGTGTTAAAAGTCAAAATAATATACGCTTGATTACGACAAACAATTCTAAAAAGATTGATGAAAAGAAAATTGATTTAAATAAGGCCGCAAGGGATGTAAATTATCTAGTTAATGCAGAGTCATCCTCTTCTCATGGATTATTAATCATTGAAGGTCGCGCATTTCAAGTTTTTGGCGGGACAAAATCGGCAGTAAAAGGCTACATTGATGTTGTGAATGAATACAGAGATTTATTGCCAGATAACGTACGCATTTTTAATTGTATTGTTCCTTCTAGCAGTTCGTTTGTTTTTGTGAAGGAATACGACTATTTACGTGAAAGGGAATGTAAAAATATTGATGACGCATACTCTATGACAAACTCGGGTGTTATCAACGTTAAAGCCAAAGAATCACTCCTTGATCACCAAAATGAATATATTTATTTTGCATCAGATCACCATTGGACTGGGCTTGGAGCTTATTATGCCTACTCAGCATTTTGTGAAGCGGCAGGATTAAAAGCTACTCCAATATCCAAAATGACAAGAAAAGTAAAAAATAATTTTCTTGGGACTTTGTATAATATGACTAAAGATGAATCCGTTAAAAACAATCCTGACTCTGTTGAATATTTTATTCCCCCTGTAGACGTTGAACCCAAAATATTTGCCGAATTTGCAAAAGGCGGAAACTCATATGGTGTTTTTCTTGGTGGTGACTTACCGCATTTAAAATTTAAAACATCAATAAAAAATGGAAGGAGTGTAGTGGTCATTAAGAATTCATACGGAAATCCATTTTCAACCTTTTTGATTAACAATTATGAAACTGTTCATGTCGTTGACTACAGATATTTCAATAAAGGATTATTGAAGTTAATTAAAAACGAAGATATTGATGATGTTATATTTTTTCACAATGTGTTTTCTGCCAACACCTTATCTCATAGTCAGCGTCAACGAATCATTAAAAATCCGATTTCTGATAGCTCGACTCAAAGTGAAAAACCAGTGAATAAACCGGAGCAACCAAAACCGAAAAATAAGTTAAATAAAGACAAATCTGGTTCAGACACATTGAAATAAGCCAGTTTTTGCTTAAATTGCTAATTAATAACCTTTATGAAATTATACATTACTCTTGCCTATTTATTAATTTTTCTGGGTGTAAATGCGCAAACAGTAGCAAATTTAACCACTCAGTTAAACTTGAAAAAAGAATTGAATTTTATTCAATTTCACGATGCCGCTGTCATGAAAAGAATGATCTCGGAACTTCAAGATTCAAAGACTAAGGGCTATTGCGTAATTCATTTTGGTGATAGTCATATTCAAGGAGAAGGACCCTCATCCGTAGCTAGAAAAAATTTACAAGATCAATATGGCGATGCCGGTAGAGGGATGATGTTTCCTTATTCTGCTGCGAATTCCTATTCATCCATCTTATATTCAACAACACATACTGGAAATTGGACTTATGCAAAAAGTTTTCAATTAACACCGAAATTACCGCTCGGTGTTACAGGTATGACTGTTCGTACTGATGAAAAAAATGCGAGTTTAACGTTTAATTTGAAAAAAACTTCTGTTTCCTATCAGAAACTTAAGGTTTTTATTAAAAAAGATTCTACCACATTTGATTTTAATGTGATCACGAATGAGGATAATATTTCGGTGAAAATTTCTGACTATTTGAACACTTCTCTACCGTACATCGAAATTCCAATAACAGGAAACCAAACAAAAATTACAGTTAAAACTATCCAGAATAATCCAAAACAAAATCAATTCGAATTCTATGGAATGTCTCTTGAAACGGTTAATCAAAAAGGGCTTATTTATCATTCGGTTGGGGTAGGTGCATCACAATATGGTTCGCTACTTGTTGAAGAATTGTTGGATGAGCAATTACCTGTTTTAAATCCAAATTTAATGATCTTAGATTTTGGGACGAACAATTATCTATACGACAATCAGGTTAAACCTGAGCTTGGTCCTCAAGTTGAAAAAATCATTCAAAATTTGAGGACAATTAGTCCCAAATCTATCATCTTGCTCACGAGCACACAGGACCTCTACTACAAATCTAAGCATGTTACAGCAGGAATTACTTTTCGAAATTTAATGGATTCCTTAGCAAAAAAGAATAATTGTTTATTTTGGGATTGGTATGCCGTATCGGGAGGGCAAAAATCCTTGCTAAAATGGCGTGATGCTGGATATGCTCAAACAGATTTGGTTCATTTAACCACCAAGGGATATGAACTTAAAGGTCAATTACTTTTTGAGGCAATAAAACGAACTATCGATTCTGTTTCCATTAATCCCAATTTGGGAAGTCTTAATCTTGCTTACAAAGAAACTAAGGATGTTGTTCCTACGGTAATCAAGGAGACTCCCCCTAAAAAAGTAGTGGATAATGCAACGGTAAAAAATGAACAAAAAATTGTTTCCCCACCAAAGAAGCAAGATCCACCTAAGCCTAACCCTCCAAAACCGGCTCCTCCAAAACAACAAGCCATTAAAGTAAAAACCCACATTGTCAAAAAAGGTGATACATTGTATGATTTAGCCAAGAAATATAAAACCACTGTGGCACAACTCAAAAAAGTGAATAAATTAAATGGAGATAATTTGAAAATTGGACAAAAACTAACAATCCCCTAAATTATAAGTTATAATCAGTAAGAACTTGTTGCTCCACCAATGTTCTCAATTGGATGCCATGTTGTTTTAACTTCTTGAATATCTGTAACGTAATTTAATCCCTGTGATTTCATTTCTGTCCAATCAGAATCCCAAGAAAATATTCTTTTTAAATTT
>JBIIHD010000018.1:0-9741 GCA_044236095.1 Crocinitomicaceae bacterium
TTTACAATCTACACTGAATATTCACGAGGTTCTCATGCCACGTATTAAATCATTGATAGAATCAAACCCTACCAACGTTTATTTCCTTACCGGAATAGGTCTAGTGTTTCCATACATTAGATCCCATAATATTTTAAATAATCTACAAAACGTAGCTAAAGATTCACCAACAGTTACTTTTTTCCCTGGTGAATACAACGGTCATTCACTCAACCTTTTTAGTTTGTTAAAGGATGACAATTATTACAGAGCCTTCAATATTGACCTTATAGACCCTAAATCATGATTATTAAAGATTTTTTTGAAAAAGACATCAACCGAAATATAGAAACTGTTATCAAAGCGGATGATAGAGATAATATTTCGACAGAGGTTGCTGAATACGTTATTACAAATGAAATCGGAAAAAAAATCCGAGACCTATTTCATAATTACACCAATTATGGTGGATCTAATGGAGTGTGGATTTCCGGTTTTTTTGGTAGTGGTAAATCTCACTTATTGAAAATCATCTCTTATGTATTAGAGAACAAAGAGTTTGAAGGTTATAAAAGTGGGGAGTTATTCGCTGAAAAAATAGAAAACGATGAAATGTTGAAAGCTGATGTAATTGCTTCAACACGAATCCCTTCTGAGTCAATATTATTTAATATCGACCAACAAGCACAAATTACTAGTAAAACCGATGCAAACGCTATTCTATCTGTGTTCTACAAAGTGTTCTACGATCATCTTGGTTATTATGGGTTCCAATCTCATGTCGCTGAGTTTGAGATGTGGTTAGATAAACAAGGACATTATCAAACCTTTAAAGATAAATTCAATAAATTATCCGGGAACGATTGGAGTTTATCTAGGATTGATTACTTTGACCCTATTGTAATTGAAAATATTGCAAACGTATTGGGGGATATATTCAACACTGATTCATCCAAATACCTGAATATCCTAGATTCCATTGAGGATAAACATAAACAGTCCATTGAAGATTTCTGTCAACGTGTAGGTGAATACATTCAATCAAAACCAAAAGGATTCAGACTCAACTTCTTTGTGGACGAGGTTGGACAATACATTTCAGACAATACCAAACTGATGTTAAATCTTCAGACGATTGCTGAAACATTGGCTACGACCACAAAAGGAAATTCATGGATTTTGGTTACATCTCAGGAGGACATGGAAAAGGTAGTTGGGGACATGAATAAAAGTCAACAAAATGATTTTTCCAGAATTCAAGCAAGATTCCAAATTAAACTTCCCCTTACTTCTGCTAATGTTGACGAGGTAATTGAGAAAAGACTCTTAAAGAAAAATTCACAATCGGAAAATCAACTAGTAGAGATTTATCAAAAAGAACAATCAGCACTTGATACATTAATAAGTTTCTCTGATTCTGGTGTTCAATTTAAAGGTTTTAAGGACACAAAGGACTTTGCAAATAAATTCCCTTTTGTACCATATCAATTTGATCTGTTTCAACAATGTAGAATCGCTTTATCTACCCATAACGCTTTTCAGGGTAAACACGCTTCAGTTGGTGAAAGAAGTATGTTGGGTGTATTTCAACAGGTAATACAAAACATTGAAGAGAAGGGTACAAACTCTTTAGTGAGTTTTGATTTGATGTTTGATGGGATTAGAAATGAATTAAAAAGTCAAATTCAAAATACGATAACATTATCGGAAAGGTTAATCGACAACACATTTGCTATTCAGGTATTAAAGGCATTATTCCTGGTGAAATATTTCGGGAACTTTAAAACTACCAAACGGAATATTTCTGTTTTGATGATAGACTCAATGGATCTGGATTTAAAGAAACATGACCAAAGAGTTGAAGAATCACTTAATTTATTGGAAAACCAAAGTTATGTTCAGAGAAATGGTGAAATCTATGAATTTTTAACTGATGATGAAAAAGATGTTGAAGAGGAAATAAAAAATACTGATGTAGATGAACAAGCAGTAACAAATCTTCTAAAAGAGATTTTTTTCGATGAAATTATTAGAGATAATAAAATACGATACGCTGACAACAAACAAGATTACGAATTCACCAGTAAAATTGATGGTACAATTCTCGGAAGAGAAAAGGAGTTGGAAATAGAGATTATTACAGGTAATTACTCAGACTATACCAACCTTAACGAAATCCAACGACAAACCATAGGTACTTCAGGAGTAAAAATCGTTTTACCATCTGACGTTAGTTTTATAAAGGATTTGAAAATGTATTTGAAAACAGACAAGTACAACAAACAAAATCAATCTACAACAAATCGGATTGAGGTAAAACGTATTCTACAAGAAAAAGGAATTCAAAATGCTGATAGAAGAAGAAATCTTGTTTTAATAGCAAACAGACTTTTGGCTTCAGGTGATGTCTACTTAAACGGTGAAAAATTACAACTGGGACAATCCAGTGACGGTAAAACCCTTGTGTTAAATGCGTTCCAGAATCTGGTTAAAACAACCTATGTAAATCTTCGGATGTTGGGGTCTACCATTTATACGGAGGATACCATAAAACAAACCATTCATGGAAGACTTGATGATTTATTTGGTTCAGATGATACCACAATGGGGGAAGCTGAAACCGAGATCATAGGTGTAATTAATCGAAGAAAAGGTCACTCCGATAGGACCACGTTAAATGACCTAAAAAATCATTTCTCTAAAAAACCTTACGGTTGGTATCAGAATGCACTTTGGACCGTACTTGCTCTTTTGTATAAAAGGGGGAAAATCGAATTAAAAAAGGATGCCAATATATTAGAGGACTCTGACGTACTTCAGTCACTTTTAAATTCATCTTCCTATATGAATGTTTTGGTGGAACAAAGGGCTACGATTGATCCACAGATAATAAAGAATTTAAAACAGATTTACTCGGAAGCTTTTGACCAGACATGTTCATTCTCTGATGCCAAAGAAGTTGCTTCAGACTTTAAGGAGAAACTTAAAACCATGTATCAGGAGGTAAGTGAAATATTAGCAAGAAAAGATGAACTCCCATTTGTGAGTTCACTTGCTGATTTTAAAGAAAAACTGGGTAAATGGGTTGAACGTGATTACAGTTTCTTTTTAACCGGGATTAAAGAATATGAAGATATCTTATTAGAAACCAAAGATGTTGTTTTAGACCCAATTAAACGATTTATTAATGGTGATCAACTGAAAATATATCAGTCTATCAGAACCTTCGTTAAAGGGGATCTATCGAATTTAGATTATGTGGAGGGAGATGAGTTTCAGACATTAAAAGAACTCTTAATTAACCCTAGTCCTTACAACGGAACAGTTATTCGTGATGCCAAGTCTGCGCTTGACAGTTTAACCAATAAAGTCATTGAAAAAATTCAAGAAGAAAAAGGTAAGACCATCTCCAAGGTTCAGCACATAATAGATGACATTAAAACCAAAGAAGAGTTTGTAAAATTAGATCCTACAAACCAACACAAAATCATTGAACCGTTTGAGGAGGAAATACAAAAACTACAATCTCAACGCTATATTGGAAACATGAGGAATGTGGTGACTCACGTTTCAGATGTGATCTTCCCAAGACAATTGAATGAGATGATTCGATTGAATGCCCCTAAAAATGAAACAACGGGACAAGTTAGTAATCAAACACCACATTACATTAGAAGTACATCCATCAAGGTCAACTTCTCTAAAACTGAATTAAAAACCGAAGAGGATGTTCAGGAATACGTAGATGAATTGAAAAAGGCACTACTAGAAAAAATTAAGGATAACAAAAGAATTTCTCTCTAATGAATACCAACCAACTTAAACGATTTGCCCAACAATTGCGGATCAAACTGATTCAGTTGATTAGTACAAAACTGGATTATGTACTAAATTCTGACTCACCAGAACTAAGGGAAAAAAGTGAACAAATAAAAAAGTTAAATCAAGAACTTTCAAAATCCAGTAAAGAACAGGTGATTGACAAAGTTGCTTATACTTGGTTTAATCGACTTATTGCCCTTCGTTTTATGGATGTTAATGACTACCAACCGTTGGGGGTAAAAATACTTTCTCCAAAGGATGGTTATACGCTACCAGAAATTTTAGATGATGCCAAACAAGGTCATATTTCAGAGGAATTAAAAGTAAATCGTCAACGTATTTTTGATTTAATTGATGGTAAAATTCCAAGTGCTAATGGACAAAACGAGGCTTTTAAAGAGTTGTTGATTGGTACTTGTAATCACCTACATCAAATTTTACCTTTTTTATTTGAACGTATCAATGATTACACCGAATTATTGTTACCCGATGATTTGACCTCTGAATTATCTATTGTCCAAGATGTGAGAGACGGAATGACGATAGAAGATTGTGCTGAAGTGGAAATAATTGGATGGTTGTACCAGTTTTATATTTCAGAGAAAAAAGATGAAGTATTTGCGTCAAAATCTGCCGTAAAGAAAGAAGATATACCAGCCGCTACTCAGTTGTTTACTCCACGTTGGATTGTGGAATACATGGTTCAAAATACCGTTGGGAAACTATGGTTACAAAATAGACCAAATTCAAAACTGAGAGACCACATGCCTTATTTCATTGAATCTCCTTCAGTAACTCACGATGATTATTTGAAGATTAATTCAGTGGAGGAAATTACCTTACTTGACCAAGCGTGTGGAAGTGGACATATCTTAGTATATGGATTTGATTTGTTGTATAAAATCTATGAAGAGGAAGGCTACAATCCGAATGAAATTCCAGAATTAATTATTAAAAATAATTTATTCGGTTTTGAAATAGATGAACGTGCTTCACAATTGGCCGGAATGGCATTACTTTTCAAAGCAAGAAGTTATTACAGAAGATTCTTCAAAAAAGAAATAGAACCAAATATTACCAATTACAAAGACTTAGGAATAACAATTGAAGAAGTAAAAGAAGCATTAAATCAAATTGGTCATAAAATATCGGATGAATTAATTTATGACTTAACTCAAATGCAACAAGCAACCAATTTTGGTTCTCTGATTGCTCCACATACAACCACTTCAGATTTAGATAAAACGTTACAGTTTGTTCAGTCAAAGACAAATACTTCGGATGCCTTTTTGAGGTATCAATTAGATGAATTAGTTATTTCTTTGAGTCAACTGATTTCTTTAAGTGAAAAATACCATTGTATAGTAGATAACCCTCCATATATGGGTGGTGGAAACATGAATAAGGCATTGGGTGATTTTGTAAAGAAAAATTACCCAGATAGTAAAGCAGATTTGATGACATGCTTTATGGAAGCTGGTTGGGATATGTTATTACCAAAGGGAATTCTTGGTATAATTAATTTGCCATCTTGGTTGTTTCTTTCTTCGTTTGTGAAATTAAGAGAAAAGTTAATCAAAGAAAAACATATTGATTCACTTCTACACATGGGTAGAGGAATTTTTGGAGTAGATTGGGGTTCTACAGCATTCATAGTTCAAAATCAATTTTTAGAAAAAGATTCAAAGTATTTTAAACTTCACAAACGTAATTTCCAGCATTTATACCCAGAGGATATTCAGCAAATCTTTCTGAAAGCTAAGAATGACTCAACTACAAAAATCAATTTTGATAAATACAGAGAAGGTGATGGAACATCGTCTGTAGAGGAATTACTGGATGATAATGGTTTACAAATTTCATATACAGCTAACCAAAAAGACTTTGAAAAAATACCAGGAAGTCCAATTGGG
This sequence comes from Crocinitomicaceae bacterium, assembly GCA_044236095.1. Classification (GTDB taxonomy): domain Bacteria; phylum Bacteroidota; class Bacteroidia; order Flavobacteriales_D; family Crocinitomicaceae; genus UBA952. The sequence goes on from JBIIHD010000018.1 coordinate 5,715, forward strand.
TATTGGTTGAAAAATTTTGAATATGAACTTTTTAATAATAAAAGTTTAGTTAAAGATTTAGGTCAAGTCAGAGGAGGAATGACTAGTGCAAATAACGCTATGTTTCTTAGGGTATGGTATGAAATACCAATCAATCTATTTGGAACAAATTTAGATAAAGAAGAAGCTATTATTAGTAATTATAAATGGTTCCCTTATAATAAAGGAGGAAGTGAAAGAAAATGGTTTGGTAACTTGGAATATGTTATAGACTGGTTTAAGGATGGTTCTAACATAAAAAATTACAAATTAAACCAAGCTAAATTAAATCCAAAGTATAACACAGCAATTGCTGCTTTATCGTGTATTTTTAAAAAACATCTTTCGTGGTCTTTTGTGTCATCTGGTTCTTTTTCATTAAGAAAATATCCCAAAGGATTTTTATTTGATGTAGCTGGTTCTTCAATTTTTCTCGATGATGATAATATCGAAGCCTATGTTTTATCATTGATGAATTCAAATGTCGCAAAAAGATACTTAAATGTATTTAACCCAACACTTAATTTTCAACCAGGTAACATTGCAAGTCTACCATTTGTTTTTGAAGAAAATAAAAAAAATGAAATTGAAGTATGCGAAAATTCTTTGGTTGAAATTTCTTTTTATGAATGGAATTCAAGAGAAACTTCATGGGATTTCACCAAAAATGAACTAATCAAACACAAATCCCAAGACCTAGAAGAATCTTACGACCTCTATCAACAGTATTGGAAAACCAAATTCATTCAACTTCACAAAAACGAAGAAGAAATAAATCGTCATTTTATAGAAATCTATGGTTTACAAGAGGAATTAACACCAGATGTTCCATTGGAAGATATTACTATTCTTAAAGAAGAAACAGTGATTGAAAATGGTCAGTTGGTCTTTAAAGCGGATGAAGTTTTCGCTCAATTTATGAGTTATGCTGTGGGTTGTATGTTTGGTCGTTATTCCTTAGATAAAGAAGGTTTGATACTTGCCAACCAAGGAGAAACATTGGAAGACTATTTGGCAAAAGTAGAAAAGACCAAAGACCAATTGACTTTTATTCCAGATGATGACAATATTATTCCAGTACTGGATGATGAATGGTTTGATGATGATATCGTTGGTCGTTTTAAAGCCTTTTTAAAAGTAAGTTTTGGAGCAGATAACTTTGATAAAAACTTAGCATTTGTAGAAGAATGTTTGGGTAAAGATGTACGTAAATATTTTGTAAAAGACTTTTACAATGACCATATCAAACGATATAAGAAAAGACCAATATACTGGATGTTTTCTTCACCAAAAGGTTCTTTCAATGTATTAATTTACATGCATCGTTATACACCAGATACATTGAATAAAATATTGAATGGTTACTTAATTCAATATAGAGAAAAATTAAATACTCGTATCGAGCACCTAGACCATATCATCGTTACCGGTAATTCAGCAGAGCAAACCAGAGCACAAAAAGAAAAGGACAAACTCAAATTGGTGATCCTAGAACTCATCGATTACGAAAGAGACATCCTTAGACCATTAGCAATTGACCGTATCAACATCGACTTAGATGATGGGGTTTTGGTTAACTACAACAAGTTTGGTAAAGCTATTCAAGAAGTCTCAGGATTAAACGACACCAAAACGAAGAAGAAAGTAAAAGAATTTGATTGGATTGATGTAACAACAATAAAATAATTAAACAATGAGCGAAATAACCATATACTCTAAAGAACTTGAATCTGGAAACAACACAGAAATTACCCCGGACAAGAAGTGTTTTGGAATTGATCTTGGGACTACAAGTACATTAATGTGTGTAGTTGACTCGGCAAACGTTAACTTAAAGGAGAGTACCCAAATACCCATTCAATTTCTTAAAATCAATCAGGAGAGTCCATTTGAATACAATCCCATGATTGAAGACGAAAAGGTAGCTTCTATAGTTGGTGTTTACAACGGTAGACCTTACGTTGGTAATAATCTTTATCACCTAAAGGGACATCCAGAATTTGAGTTTAGAAAAAATCTGTTCTACCATTGGAAAACAGAGTTAGGAATTGATCATGAACCAATGTATCCTGATGCTATTAGTGAGAAATTAAACATGCCTTACAAAATAGCTGGGGGAATTTTAAATTACATCCGTAAATCAAGGTTCCAGGATAATTCTCTGTCTAATGTAATTATTACCGTCCCTGCTTCATTTCAAATCAATCAAAGAAAAGATGTTTTAAAGGCTGCAAAAATGGCGAATATTGAGGTGTCTGATAATATGTTAATCGATGAACCGAATGCAGCCTTCCTAGGGTACTTTAATCGATTATCTGGGGAAGAAAAAACAAATTGGGCTAGAGATGTTAAAAACAAGAATATCATTGTTGTTGACTTTGGTGGAGGCACATTAGATCTTTCTATTTTAAATGTTGATTTTAAAAGTGACAAAGGAATTACAATAAGTAATCGTGCTATTTCGAGATATAATGATCTTGGTGGTCAGGACATAGACTGGTTGATTGCCGAAGAATATTTATTACCAAAACTTAAAAAAGTTTTCCCATCATTAGATGTTACTGATTTAACAGATATTCGAGATGTTATTCTTTCGCAACTAGCCTTGATTGCTGAATCTTTAAAAGTTGGTATTTGTAATAAAATAAGTCTTTCAGTTGTCGACAAAGATGTTAAACAAATTGATATTTCTAAAATAGATTTCACCTACAATAATGCTCGAATTAAATTCAGAAATGAAGAGTTTGAATTAGGTGACATTTCCTTGTCTGCTTCAGATTTTAAATCCTACTTTTCTAAAATATTTTCAGGAAGACACTATGAATTCGAATACATTGATAAAACAATAACAACCATAAGTCATTCCATAAATAACATATTAGAAAAGGCAGAAATGAAATTGAATGAAGTAAACTACGTCTTGTTCGTTGGTGGTAGTAGCTTTAATCCATTCTTGTATTCATTCTGTTGTGAGAAGTTATCAAATTCAAAACCACTTACTTCTCATGAGCCGGATAAACTTGTGGCAGAAGGTGCTGCTGTTTATTCCTACTTTTTGAACGTCCATAATATTTCACTTATAAACCCGATAACAAGTGATACAATTGGAATAACTTTAAGAGGAAAACGATTTTATCCGATTCTCGAAAAAGGAGTGACCTTACCAAAAAAAGTAAATATCCCTGATTTTAAACTTCAAACAAATTTAAACTCTGAAGTTATTGTTCCAGTTTGTATGAATTCAAATGATTTTATCATCGGTGAAATTCGTGCAAAACTTAATTCATTCTATGATATTGAGTCAATTGTAAAAATAGAGGCAGAGGTAACCATTGATAAGGTATTCAAACTAAACGTTTTTATTGAAGATGACTTAATTGGTAATGCAGAATTTGAAAACCCCTTTTCTACAGGTGATCAATCAGATGAGGAAAAAAATATTACCGAAATTAAAAGGCAATTTCATAAAGCAAAATTATCCAAGGACTATAGATTGGAGAAAGATTCATTGTACAAATTGATTAAGTTACAATCCGACAATAAAAATTATCCTGGATGTCTAGAATCATGTGAGGACTATATCAAACGTTTTGATGATACAGATACATGGGTATGGAATATGTCATATATCTCAAATAAAAAACTTGGTAGAATTGAGGCATCCAAAAGGGCAATATTAAAATCAATAGAAATAAATCCTTTTGATGAAACCTTGCACTACAATTACTCTATTTTCTTGGCTGAGTATGAAAGTAAGGAGGTTGCACTTGACTATCTTGAAAATTTGAATGATTTCCTCAAGAGTACAAATCACATACGGTTACGAATACTTGATCTAAAAGCTAGTTTGGGTCATAATATAAAAGAACAAGCACGGAAAATTGTGGATGAGTATAAAACAAACCAAAACTCATTTACCCCTTTTCTAAAAGAGAATCTTCTCCCAAAGATATTTTCAAACGTAGGTGAACCATACCATTATGATTCAAGATCTGTAAAAAGAACTAAT
>JBIIHD010000296.1:0-2999 GCA_044236095.1 Crocinitomicaceae bacterium
AAATAACAACATCCAATTACTTACATGTGATGTCTTACAATGTTCGGTTATTTGATGTTTACAATCCAAAGCTTTCGGAGGCTATAAAAACAAGAAATAAAATTTTTAACTATATACAAGATGTTAATCCCGACGTAATTTGTTTTCAGGAGTTTTATCAAAAAGATAAGCCAACAGATTTTAAAACTATGGATACTATAATTAGCTTCATGAAATTCAAGGATTATCACCAAAGAAGTGCCCATAAAAATTATTCAAAGCAAAATTTTGGAATTTATCTGTTTTCAAAGTATCCAATATACCGAAGAGGAGATGTGATTTTTGATTCACAAAGTGAAAAAGATTTTAACTATTGTATTTACGCAGATATCATAAAGAATAGAGATACTTTTAGGGTTTATAATGCTCATCTTCAATCTATAAAGTTACAAGGGGATTATTACACAAAAAAAGATCCATTAAATGATATAACCTCGAAGTCAACAATTAGCTTGATTCTAGAAAAATTGCAAATTGCTTATCCAAAAAGAGCAGAGCAAGCAAAAATCATAATGAAACATATAGAGAATTCGCCATATCCTGTCATAGTATGTGGGGATTTCAATGATACGCCCCTTTCTTTTACTTACGAGCAATTTAATTCAAAATTAACGGATGCATTTAGAAATTGCGGAAGTGGAATAGGCAGCACCTACGTAGGTAGAATACCTGCTGGAAGAATTGATTACATTTTTCATAGCGATGATTTGAATTCAGCGCAATTTAGAATCCAAGAAAAAGCATTAAGTGATCATCGTGCTGTATCTTGTAAGGTTTTTAAAAAGAAGTAGGGCTACCACTCATAAGCTTCGGGTCGCATCCAGTTTCCCTGTACTCGTAAAGTTTGTTCAATGACATCGCGAACACAGCCTTTTCCGCCATTAAACGGAGATTGATAATCTACGATTCCTTTTATGTCAGATGCTGCATCTTGAGGACAGCACGAAACTCCGGCTTGTTCTAATACTTTGAAATCTGGAATGTCATCTCCCATATACAATATCTCATCATCATTTAAGTTATACCTCATTTTAATGTCGTTGTAGACATCAATTTTCCGAGTAGACCGCAAATGAACTTCTTTCATACCAAGTCCTAGTAATCGGTTTTCAACTTCTTTTGAATTTCCGCCGGTTATCGCTATTAAAGAATACCCTAATTTGGCAGCATATTGAACAACATATCCATCTTTAGAATTAAATGTGCGCACTACATCGTCTTTGTATAATAAAACACCACCATCTGTAAAGACGCCGTCCACGTCAAAAATGAAAGTTGTAATATGCTTCAACTTTTTTTTATAGCTCGTCATAACCATACGTTTTTAAAATACTGTTTGTGATTTGAATATAGATTTCTTTTTCAGGAGAATCAAGTTGATCAAGGTGTTTTTGTATCGTTTCAAGGTCATTTCTTCGTGCTGGTCCTGTCTGTGATTCTTTTGGGTTTAATAGTTTTAATTTTTCAAATGTTTCTTGAATTAAATCGTTAAACAAGTTTGGATCGACTAAATTTTTAACTGCTAATGATTGTCCTAATTGAATCATGTGATTACTAAAGTTATTCATGAAAACAGCAGATAGATGTACCTTCTTTCTTTTTTCAGAATTACAAATTTCAACTTGTCTACTGATTTTCTGTCCGATGAAAAATAATATTTCAATCATTTCATCCGTTTTGGATTCAATTAGCAAAGGAAATTGAATTAATACTGATGTGCGATCCTTAGAAAATGTTTGAAGTGGATAAAAAATACCGGAATTTGGGTGATTTATTTCTGACAGTTCTATTGATCCTGATGTGATTGCTACTAATTTGTTTTTATTCAGAGCATCAACAATGGAAGTAGTAGCCTCGTCTGATACTGCAACCAATATCAGATCACCTGTAATATTTTCATATGATTCAATTTCACAACCCCATTTTGTACTAAGTTGGCGCGTTCTACTTTCATTCCTTCCGATGACAGAAACGATATTCAGCTTTGCTTCGATAAGTCGCTGGCCCAATACCTCTGCAACATTTCCTGTTCCAACAATTGAAATACTTGGTGGAATTTTCATTTCACTATTTACCGTGGCACTGCTTGTATTTTTTACCACTTCCGCATGGACAAGGATCGTTTCTTCCTGCTTTGGGTTCAGCAACAACTGGTTCTTTTTTCTCCATTGGCGGCATGCTCGAATCAATTGCTTTTTTGTAGGCATCAGAACCACTAAATTGAGGAGGCTGTGTGCTACTTGTATTTGAACTTGATTTTGCGTAATTGTTCTGTCTATCCTCTTTATTTGTACTCTGTAGCTCTTGTTCTACCGGGATATCTAATTTCATTAAAAGTTCAACGGATTCAGTATTTAATCGATTAATCATGTTTTTAAAAAGATCAAAAGACTCCAACTTATACACTAATAATGGATCTTTTTGTTCGTAACTTGCATTGTGAACTGCTGATCGCAAATCATCCATTTCTCTTAGGTGCTCTTTCCATTCGTTATCAATTGTAGATAGAATAACATTTTTCTCAAGAGATTTAGAAATTGCCTTTCCTTCGGATTTATAAGCTTCTTCAAGATTAACAATTAATTGCATTTCTCGTCTGCCATCCGATAATGGGAATACGATATTTTTGTATTTATCAGACATGGTTTCATGAACATGCTTAATCTGAGGGAAAGCTTTTACGGAAATTTTGTCTGTTTTACGTTGATATTGTTCACGCATATGCTGGTAGACAGAATCTGCTAATGTCTGTTCATCAGTGGATAGAAAAGTTTTTTCATCGAAAGGAGATTCAATTCCAATAATTCGGATTAATTCCATTTCAAACTCCTCAAAGGAAGAATTTTTCAGTTTGTGAACAGTACTTTCACATAATTCATAGAACATATTGTCTACATCAATATCTAAACGATCTCCAAACAATGCATTTTTTCGTTTTTTGTAAATCGCTTTACGTTGTG
>JBIIHD010000297.1:0-2994 GCA_044236095.1 Crocinitomicaceae bacterium
TACTTTCTTCAATGGATTGATAACCAAGAATTACTCGCGCATTATCGTAAATTTTGTTCTTGTTTGTTAATTCCAATGTATAAGAAACTAGCATTCTGAATTGCGGACCATAATACCATTCTGAAAACCTTGGTTTACCACTACTCATAAGCGTAAGGCGATCATATCGATCAATATTACTTGAATTCGACAATTGAAAATTCAATTTTTGTGTAAGCCAACTTTTTTGCTTAAAGATAAATTTTTGCAAAATATCATATTGAGCGTATCCTGAACCTACTTGAAGATTCGTATCCGCATTGACCATCATAGAATCTACTCCATTTATGCGCTCCACATACCACGGTCGTGATCCGAAATTCCCAACAAATGGACTTCGAACAGCACCTTGACGAAGATTACCATAATTTGAATAAGTAAAAGAGGTTAGCGATGCAAATCGTTTTGAACCTACAGAAATATTTGCATTGGCAGCGAATCCATTGGCGGCAGAAAAATAGCGAGTAAAAGCTCCTGCTTTGACAAGAATATTATCATCGGAACTAAACTTCGGATTTTTTGTGGTAAATGACATTACCCCACCAATTGCATCCGAACCATAAACGACAGAACCTGGACCAAATACAACCTCGACCCTATCCATCATTGAATTATCCAATGTGATAATGTTCTGAAGATGTCCTCCTCGATAAATGGCATTATTCATACGAATTCCATCTACAACCAAAAGGACTTTATTTGTTTCGAAGCCACGAATAATAGGACTTCCTCCACCTAATTGACTTTTTTGGACAAAAACATTTCCTGATCCAGCCATAGCATCTGCCATAGATGTTTGATTTTGAAATTGTAGTTCAGAGCTTTTCAAAACTTGAATTTTCTGCGCCACATCCTTCTTTTTTTCTTCTACTTTTGAAGCTGAAATAACTGTTTCCTCAAAAGTATTTGCATTTGATTTGAGTCCTACACGATACTTTTTTTCGATGATCATTGTATAATTCATAACGATTCCCCAATATTCAGGATGCGAAATTGAAATTATAGAGGAATTACCTATTTCATTAATTGATACATTCCCATTTTCATCAGAAAATAATATTTGATAATCTAATTTTACTTGAACTCCGGAAATAGGCTGCCAAGTATTTTCATCGTAAAACTGCACGGTTTGCTGTGATTTTAGGGTATGCACAAAACCCATCAAAAGACCAATAAAGGTCAAAAATGACTTTTTCATGTTATTTAAGATTTATTAAAACTTTGTTGTCTTTCTTGTAAAGTAAGGTCAAGAAAGAGCAACATTTGGAGGCGGTGTTTCAATAAATAAATGATGTTCTGAAACAGAACTTTGATAGTAGAAATGATTATATTTCTGTTCTGAAAAGACTTTCTGGAATTGCGGATTTGGTATGGGTTCATTGGGTAAATAATTACCAAAAAACAACTTGCTCCAATTTTTTATCGGCTTTGAAGGATTTGGATTCGCGATATTGGAAGATACATATTGATCCAATTTTTCAAACAATTGCGTTTCTTGATCATCGGAAATACATTGTAATTCATACTTTCCATTACCAAGATTTTTTTTCCAAACAACGTCGTAAAAATGTCCATCTTTTCGAAATTCGTGACTTTTGACCCACGTCAATGAATTTATCTCGTTTTGAGTAAAGCGAAAATGTACCAATTGATTTCGAGGAACTGCTTCTTTGGTCAGTTTTTTAATTTCTTTTCGAATTCTAGTACTTTCAAATTGAAATTCAATTAGATAACCTCCTATTTGCCATAGAAATAAAAAAAGTAATCCAAATGAAATTAGCTTGCGCACAATCAAAAGTATAATTTTGTTGGTAAAGAACCAAAATCAATGACTGAAAATAAACTATCCATTCAAAAAACGATCAGATATTACACGATAGGTGATCTTGAGAAAGCAAATTATCTCTTAATTGCCCTTCATGGATATGGTCAGCTCCCCTCCTACTTTGGGAGGAAATTTGAAAATGTTCCTACGGATTATTTTGTGGTTATTCCAGAAGGTTTGCATCGATTTTATTTGGAAGGAACTTCAGGTCGTGTAGGTTCATCTTGGATGACAAAAGAAGCTAGAGAAGACGATATTCATGATAACATCAATTATTTGAATTTACTCTTGGAACATTTAAGTGAAACAAAATCTTTCAATAAGATCATTTTACTTGGTTTTTCACAAGGCGGTGCAACTGCAGCTAGATTTTACTACACTTCGAAAAAAATAAGTCATCTGATTCTTTGGGCTTGTGTTTTTCCTCCAGATTTAAAAATGGAATTTACATCCCCTTCAAACAGAAACTATTTTGTTGTTGGCAACGATGATCCCTATTTCAAAATAGATCAATTAGAAGAAACTATTCAATTCTATCTAAATATGAATTATGAAATAATTCAATTCACTGGAAATCATTCTATTGAACCCAATGTGCTAAATGATTTGTTGAATAAGTTAAAGTAGCTTTTGACGTTTGATTAAATACTGTAAAAGCACTTGATTATACCCTTCTTGAATATTGGCGGGCATAAAGTCAATCCGATTATTGATACTTCTCATTTTAAGCTCATCAAAATAGGCATTTATCGCTTTTTTATATTCCTCCTTCACCTCCGTAGGTCTGATTTTCATGCGTTCTCCTGTCTCCATATCTATCAACCTGAAAGGTCTATTTCCTAATTCAAAATCTACTTCTCTTTTTTGATCAACAACATGAAAAAGAATCACTTCATGTTTATTGTGACGCATGTGTTCAAGTGCCTGAAAAAGTTCATCTACTTTGGTAGCATCGTCTAAAAGATCAGAGAAAATCACGATTAAACTTCTACGATGGGTCAGTTCTGAAATATCGTGTAGAGTCTGAATGATATCCGTACTCTTTTTTTGTTTTTCATCATAGGATATAAGACGTTTTTCCAACTCAGCATATAAAAATCGATGGTGTGCTGTGGATGATTTTGCTTGCG
>JBIIHD010000298.1:0-2993 GCA_044236095.1 Crocinitomicaceae bacterium
GGATCGAGTAAGTTCATTTCAGTAACAAATACCATCAAGGATGCAAGAACGGCCGTTCCAGCAATTATTACAGCATTTTTGCGCATAAATAAAAATCCAGCAATCATTGTTACCCAAGCGATAAATACAACAGCCTCATATCCATTACTCCAAGGAGCATGACCTGAGATATACCAGCGCATTCCCAAACCAACACCATGGTACACAAAAATGACAATTAAAAGAAATAATAAAACTTTGCGAATTCGTTCTGAAATTTTATAAAATCCTGCATTCGGTTTAGTAAAAATTCGAGTAAAGAAAATGATTAGAAGTAGAAAACCTAGAACTAAATAACTTCTGTACGTATTTTTGAAGATTTCCATCTTATTGTAAGAAACCTCCATCTTAACAGCTGTTTCATCAGGCACAATATTTTTCGCAACCTTTCGCTGAACTTGCTTAAATTTATTCAATAAATCGGTTGCTTTTCCATATTGCCCATCTTGAGTAGCTTGATTGACTGCAGTCAAATATTGCAACATGATTGTTGAAGTAATTGAATCTGTCTGGGATAGATCCGAACTAAGCGGCGTGAACCATCGATTTTCCTTATCGTTTGCTTTGGGAACAATTTTCATGTATCTCCACATGAAAATCGCTTGTAAGACCTCAAATTTTTCATTGAGCTTTATAAGCTTTTTATCGAATTCATTTTTCTTTGAATCCGCTTTTTTAAATGCTTCTTCATATTGTTTCAACCATTTAAACTGTCCATTTGTATTGTCCATTATATCTTCCAAACAGACAAACTCTTTGTTTAATTTTAACTGATCCCTCAATTGAGATGGAACTTGAATTACAGGCTCTCTCATCCAATGCATTGGGTACATGTGCATACTCAAAATAGTTTGAACAGCATTGTAACTTTTATATTTATTTGATCGATAAATTTTTCGCAATAGTTGATCGCACAAGGTATGAAAAGGAATGATTCGACCTGAAAAATCCTGAACCAAAAGAGTGGCTATTTCTTCAGATTGACTCTCGGAAATTATCCGAAATATAGGTTTTTCAGAACTCGACTTGGAGGGTTGGGCCTGTTGATTTTCTAGAGAATGGTCATGCATTGAATGATCATGCCCAGAATGATCATCTCCATCGTGCATTTCGTGATTATGTTCTTCATTCGAAGTTGTGTTTTGCGCATAATTCGTTTTGCTGATAACTAAAAATGCCACTAAGAAAATTGTTGCTAATTGGCTTCGTTTTTCTTTCAACTTACCTAATTTCACATTCAAATCTTTGAATCTACCACTTTTAGCAAATAAAGATAAAATCATACCTATCGACATAAGCAAATAGCCTACATAAGTAATATTTGTACCCCACGAGTCGTGATTGACACTTAAGCGCGTTCCTTCTTCATTTTCAGGTGTTCGGGGATCATCCAAATCGTACGCAGATTGAAAAAAGCGATATCCTTGATAATCAATTACATTATTCATGAAAACTTTAACGTTGCGATTCACCTTGTTCACTGGATCTTCGATTGTTAAATCACTCGAAAAAGATGATGGCGATTCTGAACCCGGATATTTATCCAATTTAAAATCGCGACATTTCATGTCAAATGGTAATTTAATTTCAACTGATCCATATTCTAATTCATAGGTTAAACCTTCAAATATAAACATCGAACGTTCGGGAATCACTCCCATTCCACCCTTCAATTGAACAATCTTTTTCGCGTTACCATCTTTAATTTCAATCGTTAGGTAATCACTTCCACTATCCTTTTTACCTGAAGGCAGAAGAGTTTTCTTTGCATTTTTGATTAGTTGCTTAAATACAAATTGATTTTCACCAGATTGATATAAAGTGGTAGTTTTGAAATCAACCCAAGTGTTCTTTGGGATAATTTGATATAAACTATCTGGTATAGGAGCCCCAGTTTCTCTTGCCTTTTGCATTTCGGACATGGGCAGGTAACGAACATCCAAATCCGTTTTCATTTCCACTTTCCCATTGACTTCTCTAACATTTATTCCACCTTTAGGCGTATTCGTTTTTTCAAACGAAATCGGAACAGATCCTGCCATTAAAAAATCATTTTTCCCAACAAAATTTGATTGCATTCCGTTTGTGACAATGTCCAAAACACTCGAATTAATTTTAGAATCAATCACTAAGGTGTCAATCATTTTAGACTCAAACTTGACGTAATTAATTTCAATTGGAGTTTTATGGCTTGGAAATTCAACCGGTACAGAAAAATCATTGGATGTGATGGTAGACATAAACATTTTTTCTCTGTATTTAAATTGTGTTTTCCCATCGTGTATTCGGACATTCAAATATGGATCAGAAGAATAAATAAAGTTTACCGACTCCCCTTCTCGAATAAGCATCAATCCTTCAAAACTAATGAATCTGGTAATGGCTGCACCAATAAGAATTAATAAAAAAGAAAGGTGAAAAGCCAACATGGCAATTTTCTCCCGCTTGAACATTTGATATTTGAAAATATTGGAAATCAAATTCATCCCAAGATAAACCAACAAAATCTCAAACCACAAGGCATTGTAAATGATCAACTTAGCGGCTTGAATTCCATTAGCAGATTCAATAAATGTTGCAGCAGCAATTGCGACTAAAAATACAATCATAGCGACTGACATCATGCGCATTGAGAAAAAGGCTTTCGAAAATTTTTCCATAAGATTTGTTGGGCGTAAAATTACGGAATATAACGTGATTAATTCTTAGATTGGAGATAGAAATTATCTGTAAAAAAATCAAAAACTTGGAGTTCCAATGGAACGATACTGTTTTGGTTTCATGGTATAATTGAACCGTAACATTCCATTCCAGGAATTATCGAAACTATTATTTAATGGACTGAAATATTTTCCAAGGGAAAAACCTAAATTAATACCATTCTTAAAGTGATAATGATAGAAAATCGATGGCTGAAGACGGGTGTAACTAAAACCTAGGGAATGAATAGAAAA
>JBIIHD010000299.1:0-2988 GCA_044236095.1 Crocinitomicaceae bacterium
AGGAGAAGGGCCTATTAATTTTATTCCTGCCGCTTTCACTTTTCTTGCAAAACCGGCGTTTTCAGATAAAAAACCATAACCCGGATGAATTCCATCAACATCTAATTTTTGACAATAATCAAGTATTTTGTCTTGATTCAAATAACTTTCAGACGATGGGCTTGCACCTAAATAAACTGCTTCATCTGCCTCTCTTACATGTGGAGCGTCTTTATCTGCATCAGAGTAGACAGCAACTGTAGCAATATTCATTTTTCGAAGGGTGCGAATAACTCTACGTGCAATTTCTCCGCGGTTAGCAATAAGAACTTTTTTCATGGAACCTAACTTTTCTTCTCAAAGGTAAATATAGGAAACGAGAAAAAGGATACGAACGGTTCAATTTGAGTTAATTTTCTTTATTAAACTCATTTTTTTCTGGTAATTTGATCTTGTCTTTGATTGGAGATTTCTTATCAAGAATGGCATCTTGAACTCGAATTTGTTTTTTCTTTCTTTTGGTTTTTACCTTCTTATTTCTTTTCGGTCTAAAAATATCTAAAAAAGACTGAATAAGTTGAAAATCCTCCCACCCATCAAATTCTTCCTGATAATTCAGTCCTGCACCTTGAGAAAAAAGTCCAGCCGATTGATTGATCGTATTTCGGTTTGATTCATTGAAGGCATTTACACGAAATGTTCCTTTTTCATTAATTAGGTACTCAATTCGTACGTCACCAATGAAGGAATTTTTCGAATTGGTTGAACTTGTTGTTTGATTTTGTCCAGAACCGGTCTCGACACCAACTGAAGTAGTCACAATCAATCGACCTTCTATGAATCGTTTTTCAGTCGTGAATTCAATATCTTGCTTGTCCAAATTCATTTTCATTTTAAATTCTTCGGAAGCTTTTGAAAGCAAGTCGTTTATTTGTGACTCGGCTAAATCCAAGGCAGCAGATCCACTAGCTGAAATACTTCCTTTCAAGGGTTGAAATCGATTAAAAACTAATAATGAAAAGAACTGCCTATTTACTTCCGTTGGATCATCCAATACTCTATTTATCAATGCTTTTCCCGTTTCCGGAATGTTTTCATCCGCTTTGAGATTGAATGATATTTCTGGTTTTAATAGTTGTCCTTTGAGTTGTAATTGACAATTCACATTTTGATTAGCCAAAGAGGTTTCCTCCAATTCAGGAGCTAACTCACCATAATCTGTCTTTGTTTTAAAATAGGTTGTGATATTTATTGTGGCATCTTCAATGTTATCAGTCCACTCAATGAAACTACCAGATTCAATATTGAATTCCTTTTTAATTTGTCCCATTGCAAAATTATATTTACTACTTTTTTCAATATTGTATTTTCCTGTCATTTTGATATCATTGTCCTTGTCATCTATTTTCATGTTTATTTTACCCGAACCGAAAGAAACAATTTTATCTTGAGTTTGCTCGTTGAAAACAACATTTAATTCCGTTTCAGGTGTTACGTCAAAATTCAAATCTAATTTCACACCTGAGAAATCGATTTTTTTGATAGAATCATCTTTTACTCCAGTTTTGGTGAATGTGATAAAATCTTCTCCTTCTTCAACCTCTGAAGCTCCGTAAAGAGGTAGAATTAATTTGCTTCCTTTCGCTGTTTGAATATCAACAAAAATAGTTAGGTCATTTTCATTGCCAGAAATGTTACAACTTCCATTACCATATACTTTTCCATAATAATAATCGCCTTCTTTGTACTGGGTATTTAATATTAGAAAACGACGTGAAGGATTTATTCTTTCAACGATGTCAATACCGATGTCGTAGTTCCATTTACCGAGAAAATTGTACAAACCAAAGTTTAATAAAGCACGATTATTCTCTTCGTCAAGTACCTCAATATTATCACCGTAAAAATCATTGTCTTCAAGATTAAATCTTCCGCCTAAGGATAAGTTTGTTCCTAATATTTCAATTTTTGCCTTCGCGTTCTTTAGATAAATATCCCTGCTTTGAAATTTTGGTTTACTTGGAGTACCGGTCAACTTAATTTTCCCCGAAATATTTCCCTTAACATTACTTATAACATCTTTATCTATGTATGCATTGGCGACTGAAATATCAAATTCCTTGAAACGTAAATTGAAATCTAAATTATCTTGTTTTTTATTGAAGTAGTATTTTCCTGAATATTCAAAGTTTGCTTTTCCTTTATTTTTTATATCGCCTTCTAAGTTTAAATAATCTTTTTTAGGGTCCCAGTCAATTTCAGTATGAATATCGCCAATTTCCTGAGTTTGAATTTTAAAAGTACTGATATCCAAATCACTAGAAACTGTAATGTCATTGAATGGATCTGATATTTTTCCTTTCCCATTTAGTAAACCACTTATTCCTTGTTTTAACCCCAATAATTTATCAATTTCGGCAAGATTAATATTTTCAAGTTGAAAATCTAGGAAGTCTTCATTTTCACTAGATAGATTTCCGTTCAATGTGATTTTTTGAGAATTATTCGATAAAACAAAATTTTCGAGAGAAATTAAATTTGGATTATAGGATAAAAACGCAGATTCATTAATATGCCATTCTTGACCATTGACTGAAAAATCGGATTCATTCATGTTGATCTCGAAATTACTGGCATCTTGAATATTGGTGATCCAAGATAAATTTGAACTAATATTGTCTGTTGTTTTCCAATTGATCGTTGAAGTCAATAAATCCCTTCTAACGCCTTCATTTTTTGTGGTAAAGTTGATGTTTTTAAATTTTAATTTCTTACCGTAATTGGCATCAATAATATCGATATTAACATCTAAATTATCTTTAGTCATGATCTGATTAATACCAATTTGACTGATTTTAATATCATCAAAGGACAGTCCGTTTAGCGAATATAGATTCATGGTAAATATTTCTTCTAACGCATTATATTCGCCACTTAAAGATGTTCCGTTGGAAATATGAAAATTGCGTATGTTAGGAAAAAATTTGTTTAGGAAATCACCTGCGTCAT
>JBIIHD010000300.1:0-2977 GCA_044236095.1 Crocinitomicaceae bacterium
AAAAACCTCTGTTTAATACATGAATAGGATCTAAAAGATTGATGTTTTTTTCTAATTCCATTAAACTATTTGATTGTTTATTCATGAAGTTTGTCGATTGATTTATAACTTGTTCTTTTAAAAGATTTAATTGATAATTAGGCGATGTCAACAACATTTGGGCGCTATGTTTCACGTTGATTTGAAGATTTAATAGATAGGTTTGATTTTTTGTCAGGCTCTTTTGAATTAAAAATTTCATCGAGTTATTAAACTCTACTAACTGTTGACGTGACAAACTAATACTATGTTTTGAAACTTGTTTAAACAAACGCAACAAGGACTCCAATTGCATATTGGCATTAAAAAGTATGTCTAGGGATTTATTTCGAATAATTTGTTGACCAAACAAAATCTCTTTATCAAATTCGCGAAACGTTTGAATGAGAAATTCCGCCAATTTTGTGGGAGTAATCGCATTTCGAAAAGCAATCATTTCAGCTACATTCAAATTCGTTGAGTGACCTATTCCCGTTAAAATCGGGAGTGGAAAAGTTGCAATTGCTTTGCATAAATCAAAATGATTATAGCATGTCATGCCAACTTCAGCTCCACCACCACGAACAATTACAACTAAATCAAAATGATGCTTTACTTTTTTGATTTTTTCAAGAGTCTGAATTATTGATTCAACCGCCTGATCTCCTTGCAAATACGCATTAAATAAAAAAGTAAAAAATGAAAAACCTTCTTCATTGTTATTTAATACATCCATAAAATCAGACAATCCTTTGCTTGAATCAGCTGAAATAACAGCAATTCGCTTCGGTAACAGTGGAAAAGGTAGTGATTGATTAAGATTCAAAATTCCTTCTTTTTGCAATCGTTTCAATGTTTCCTCACGTTGTTTCTGTACTTCTCCCAACGAAAATGAAGGGTCAATATCAACTATTTGCAAACTCAATCCATACAATTCACTAAAAGTTACTTTTACTTGCATCAGCAAATTACTCCCATCTTTCAACGGTTCCTTCACAATTTGAATAAATTGTTGGTTGATTCTTTCGTAATTCTGTTTCCAAATTGTTCCCGAAAGTTGGGCAACTATTTTATCATTTTCACGCTGCACAATTTCCGGAAAAGCATGTCCACTCGGAAAGCGATTGAATTTATAAATTTCAGCCTTTACCCAATACAATTGCGTGTAGCGTTCCTCAATTGTCTTTCGAATAGAGGAAACTACTTGTTTTAGCGAAAAGATTTGTCGTTCAGAAGACATGAAAAAGTTTGAGCTATGAAGATACGAATTATAACAATCCGAGACGTTCAGCCAATAAAATGAGTTCTAGTTGCGACACGCCGCCCTCCACGATGTAACTGGGATAAAAGGCTTTATTTCCATACTCATCACAAAGAAATACTTTGTTATTTTCAAGAATTAATGAAGCATTAAAATTTTTGGAGCCAAACTCATTACACAAATAGAATTTTCCATTTTCAAAAATAGCAGATGCATTGAAGTTTTTCATTCCATACTCATCGCAACCGTAAACCTTTCCATTTTCGAATAAAAAACTGGGTTGAAATGCCGCAAATCCACTTTCGTTGCACTTATAGAGTTTATTTCCTTTGATTTGTCGAATCGGATAAAATGCTTTAAATCCTGATTCATCATAGGTATAGAATTTTTCTGATGAAATTTCGTAAGAAGGCCTAAAGTTTTTACGACCAAATTCATCACATGAATAAATTCTAGTTTGTCCAAGAACAAGTGAAAGTTGAGAAAGAAATAGAAGGTAAAAAACGAATTTCATCATTTATAAAATGGCGAAATCATGAAATAAACAATTACTCCTGTAACTGCAACATACAACCAAATTGGGAAAGCAAAACGAGTCCATTTTTTATGTTTTTCAAATTTACCTTCCCATGCAAAAAGGTAGGTAAATAAGACAATTGGAATTACAGCCACACTCAATGTAATATGCGAAATCAGAATAAAATAATACAGTGCTTTCATATCACCACCATATATAGTTGTTTCAGTAGTAATGTGATAAGCAACATAACAAAGTAAAAAAACTAAGGATAAAGCAAGACAAGTCTGAATTAGTCTTTGGTGCAATCTGATATTTTTACCTTTAATCGCCATCAATGCTACAATTAAAAGAACTGCCGTTAAACCGTTGATACCAGCATAAAATGGCGGAAGGAATGATAGATCAATTACCCTTAATTCAATCTTGAACAGCGCCGCAACCGCAATGGGAATAACAATTGAAACAATTATTATTAATTTTCGAAATTTAGCAATTTGCGCTTCATCTTTTAATGTTGTACTCATCATTCAATAATTTTAAAATTTCAGTTTTCATTCTTTGATACTCTCCGTCATCAACTTTTCCATCCAAATCAGTAACACGATAAACGCCTCTAACAAGTCCTTCCTTATCAACTAAAGTAAATGAACCCGAGTGAGCATAACCACCTTCTGATTGATCATCTTTACCAGCAAAAGTTAAAAAATTCTTAATGCCTAATTGATGTGTCTCGAACTCATCACCAGTTAAAAAAGTCCAGTTTTTTGCCTCAATTCCAGTCTTCTTTTTGTACTCTTTTAAAACACTTGGTGAGTCATGTTTTGGATTAATTGTAAAAGACAAAAAATGAATATCTTGAGCATAGTCACTTAGCTCTTGATTCAATTTTTTAAGTTGAAGGTTCATGGCAGGACAAACTGTAGGACAAGTCGCGAAAAAGAATTCTGCAATCCAAAGTTTATTTTTAAAATCTTTATTTGTTTTCCAGACTGAATCTTCATTCAGGAATTTAAATTCAGGGATAGCATGGTATAAAGTGTCGACTGTTTTCTTACCGTTAATTTTCTTATATTCTAAGTCGTAATTACCCATTATTGGTAAAACCCGCTTTTTTTTCTCCTCTTGGCATGAAAGAAGAATTAGACAAATCACGGGTAAAACAAAACCTAAGCGCATAA
>JBIIHD010000301.1:0-2974 GCA_044236095.1 Crocinitomicaceae bacterium
AGTCTCCTCATCGATTGTAAAAAATGCCTCAATAGCTGGATGGCTAATCGTTTTAGAATCTAAAATAGCCATGATTGCCGCTACTCCAATTCCATTATCGGCGCCTAAAGTTGTCCCATTTGCACGCACCCAATCACCTTCAACGATCATTTCAATTCCTTGTTGATCAAAATCGAAAACTCGATCAGCATTTTTTTGATGTACCATATCTAAATGTGATTGGAGGATAACCGTTTTACGATTTTCCAAACCGGGAGAGGCTGGTTTTTTAATTATCACATTTCCGATTTGGTCGACAATGGTTTCTAGGCCTAAATTAGTTCCGAAATCCACCATGAATTGACGAATACGTTCTTCTTTTTTCGAGGGTCTTGGAACTGAATTTAACGATTCAAAATGTGACCAAAGTTCGATCGGTTGCAATGTTGAAATTTTCATTGGAATTATTTTTGTTTGTAAAATTGCGAATAATTTGTTTATTCCCGGATACAAAAGAAAATCATTAACTTAGACTTCATGAAATCAATTTTAGCTTTTTTATTCATTTTTACTTTTTTAACTTTCCATGTTTTTACTCAAAGTATTAATCTAAAAGATGCTAATGGAAGAAAAACGGGGAAATGGATTATTTATCAAAAAGGAACAAAAATTAAATTCGAAGAGGGAAATTTTGTTAATGGAAGAAAAGAAGGATTGTGGAAACGTTATAAAGCTGATGGCGTTAATCTAAAAATAGAAGCGCATTACAAAAATAATCGTCCATCCGGGTCATACGTAAAATATTACCCAACCGGTTCAATAAAAGAGAAAGGGACTATGGTGTTAAATCAATACAAAGATTCGCTAATAAAATATTATGAAAATGGCAAAATTGAGTATGCTGGAAAATTTAATGAAGAAGGGAAAGAACATGGAAAAATAACTTATTATTATCAAAACGGCAATGTAGAATTCGAATATCAAGCAAATAGTGGTAATCCTGAGGGAAAAGCAATACGTTATTTTGAAGATGGATCCGTAAAAGAGGAAATTACGTACGGTCCAAATGGGTCAGTTGCTTCAAGTGTAAAAAAAGAAGATCCAAAGGTAAACGTTGCCCCAGTAAAATCAGGCGTGAAAGCCCCCCCTCTCGGGACACCAAGGACTCGTGGTAAGGTTTTCACACCTAACTCATACAATAAATGTTATACGGTAAATGATGAAATTTGGCAGGACGGATTATTTAAAAACGGTCAGCTTTGGGATGGGAAGGTGTATGAATATGACAAAGACGGAATTCTCATTAAAGTGAAAGTTTTTAAAGAAGGAGTGTATCATTCAGATGGGCAATTGTGACATCACTTTTTGTAGAGGTAAGAACCATATGCCAATAGACCTGGTATGCCGAGCAGAAATATTACCGCTAAAAAATAACCTTGTTTTGTTAAATAGAAATTTGTTATTTCAAGTGATTCAAGGTCTTTAGAGTCATAACCTAGACCTAGAAAATACGAAAGACTGAGGGGTGCCTCTTGTGTGAAATTCGCTTGTTTGAATTCAATTATTCCCGGAAATAGATTGACAGGAAAAACACATAGGGGTATGGAAATAACCAAAAATGATAGAATAAAGACTTGCCAAGGCTTGTATTTGAATATAAATTTCATGTATTCAGATATTGCTTAATTTTATTTTCGAAAGATAGACAAAATAGCCTTATGAACTTTAAGTTGGCGTATTTATGTAACACGATGAGTTGGGGCGGACTAGAAATGAATCAAATTCGCAATGCAAGTTGGATGAGAGATAGAGGGCATCTAGTGAATGTCTTGGTTTTGTCAGAATCCCCTGCTTTCTTGGAAGCAAAAAAATTAAATCTTCCTATTCTAATAGTGGATAAACACAAAAGGCACTATGATTTTTTTGCGGCCTGGAAGATATATAAAACACTCAAAAATCTTAAAGTAGACTGTTTAATTCTTCGAAATAATTTTGATTTGAGTTTGGCTGCTACGGTATCTTTTTATTCAAGGGGAAAAATCAAAACTCTTTATTTCATGGAAATGCAATTTTCCTTTCCTAAAAAGCAATTTTTTCGTACTTGGCGCTACAAATTTATCGATGCTTGGTGTTGCCCGCTTTCTTATTTGAAAGCTCAGGTAATTGAGAATACACGAATGAATCCATCTAAAATTCATATTGTACCATCAGGGATTGATTTTGCTAAAATTCAGCTGTTAGATAAACAAAAAGTTCGTGGGTCATTGGATCTTCCAGACTCTGCATTTATTTATGGAGTTTTAGGTAGAATTGACCCTAAAAAAGGACAAAAACTTGCCGTGGAAGCATTTGGTGAAATAAGTGATAAAAACAATTTTTTATGGATCATGGGTAAACAAAGTAATACGAAAAATCTTGATTATCAGTTGTCATTGGAACAATGTATTACAGAGAATAATATCAATCAAAATATTCGATTGAATTCATTTTCAGAAAATATAAGTGAATTTTTTAGTGCTATCGATGCTTTAGTTGTTCCTTCAGTGAATGAGACAGTTGGAATGGTTACCATTGAATCTTTGGCTTATCAAATACCCGTAATTGGAACGAATAGTGGCGGTACAAGAGAAATTATTCAAGATGGTAAAAATGGTTTATTGTTTCATCCCAATTCAGTTCAAGACTTGAAATTAAAAATGAAAGAAATTGATTTATTTAATCAACAATGCGATAAAAATCGGCTCTTGGAGAGTGTTAATCGATTTGATAAGAATAAAACGTGTAATTTGGTAGAAGAAATAATTTCAGAAATAAAAAATAAATCTTAAAAATTCCGTTTCTAAACAGGAAAGCATTGACAACATGGGGCTCTATTCAAATAAGCAAAAATGGAAAATAGTTCTATTAATTGGAGCATTAGTCTTGGTTATTATTTCATTGTACGCCTCCAATGTGCTAGTTTCTGATTTGAGTAATCGAGAACGCGAAAAAGCAA
>JBIIHD010000302.1:0-2972 GCA_044236095.1 Crocinitomicaceae bacterium
TGTCGTATTGTCAAGGCTTAACCGTTCAATTTGAAAACAATTCATATGGTGGGTCAAATTATGCATGGGACTTTGGCGTTTCAGGAACAACAACCGATGTTAGTTCATCTTTTGAACCGGTATTTACTTACCCCACTCCAGGCACATACACTGCCAGAGTCATTGTCAATCCGGGACAACCTTGTACAGATACAGCATACATGGAATTAACTGTAAACAATCCATTTTCTTTATCATGGACTAGTCAAGATTCTTTGTGTATTAATGGAAATTTATTTGACTTTATTGGTCAAACGAGTAATCCTGCAGCTAATTTCTCATGGAATTTTGACCCAGATGCTTCAGTTCAATCATCCACAAATTTAATAGTGAATGATGTAAGTTTCTTAACTCCCGGATTTCAAACGATCACCATCAACGGTGATGACGGGGATTGCGTTACGAGTTATACCGATTCGATTTATATTTTTGAAATGCCAATTAGCTCTTTCAACGCTCCACCTCTGGTTCAGTGTATAGGACTTACTGTGCAATTTGAAAATAATTCTGCAAATGCATTTAATTACCTTTGGGATTTTGGCATTCCAGGAACGAATATAGATCAAACGAATATCAATGAACCTATTTACACTTTTCAAACCCCTGGAACATATACAGTTCAATTAATCGCCAGTTCAGCTGGAACATGTATTGATACTTCTACAACGACAATTACGGTAAACGAACCACTTCTTATGTCTTTTACCCATTCTGATTCACTATGCATTGCCGATGGCTTGTTTGATTTTGACGCTACAGTTTCAGGCCCTTCAAATACGATTTATCAATGGAACTTTGGCCCTTTATCTGTTCCCAATCAATCTTCAGCGATTGATGTCAATAACGTTCAGTTTTTTACCCCTGGTAATCATCCTGTGTTTTTAGTTGGATCGTATGACGTTTGCTCAGATACAGTTTTTTCAAACGTCTTTGTGTACGCTGAACCTACTATTAATTTCATGTATGTTAATTCTTTACAATGTGCACCTTCAACGGCTTATTTCGTTAACTTAAGCACCTCGGACACTCCGCCAATTTATCAATGGGATTTTGGGGATGGCGGAAGTTCAAATTTATTCAGCCCAAGTCATGTATATTATAATGTTGGAAGCTACAGTGTAGGGCTTACCATGATTACAACAAGTGGATGCATCGATACATTGTATATGCTTCAGCAGGATTTAGTTGTTGTGAATCCAAGTCCGGTTGCGGGATTCATTGTTAGCCCAAACAAAGTCGATATTTGCAATGCAGAGGTTAGGTTTATTAATCAATCTTCAGGAGCGACGGATTATTTTTACTTTTTTGATCAAAACACCTTTACTTCCACGGAGTCTGATTTCATTCATACCTATATAAACACTGGCTCAGATTATCCACTGCAAGTTGTCACAAATGAATTTGGATGTTCGGATTCGGCTCGAAGTTCAATCTTTGTTGAACCATTTTCTTTGTATATTCCAAATGCATTTATCCCGGATGGAGATGAGGTTAATGATAATTTTAAACCTATATCTGACTTTGAGATACTTGAATGGGATTTTCAAATATACAATCGATGGGGAGAGTTGGTTTTTCAAACTGCTGAATTTGGACAAGCTTGGGATGGAACTATCGATGGAAGAATATGCCAAGACGGGCTCTATGCTTATGTCCTAACCTATCGTTCGTGTGCAAATCCTCATAATCCTGAAAAAATCACAGGACACGTATCTTTGTTGAGATAAAATGCAAAATACAGATTTAGCGATAAAAATTAAATCTTTACCGGAAAATCCTGGAATTTATCAGTATCTGAACGTCCAAGGAAAAATCATCTACGTTGGAAAAGCGAAGAATTTAAAAAAAAGAGTTTCTTCCTATTTTACCAAAAACCATGATAACACAAAAACAAATATTTTAGTCAAGCAAATACATGACATTCGTTTTGTGGTAGTTAGCTCCGAATTTGACGCCCTGATTTTGGAAAACAACCTAATCAAAGAATATCAGCCCAAATACAATATTCAATTGAAAGATGATAAAACCTTTCCTTGGATCTGTATAAAAAACGAACCTTTTCCCCGTATTTTTTCAACCCGCCTCATTATCAAAGATGGTTCATCCTATTTTGGTCCATACCCAGATGCAAAGGTCATGTATATGCTTCTTAAGTTAATCAGAGATTTATTCCCATTGAGAACGTGCAAACTTGATTTGAAATCTTCTAAAATTTCAGCAAAAAAATTTAATGTTTGCTTAGAATATCATATTGGAAATTGCTTGGGTCCATGTGCATCACATCAATCAGAGGAAGAATATGCCGAACAAATAGATCAAATTAAAAACCTACTCAAAGGAAATTATAATTCAGTTAAAAGCATGCTGAAAAACAACATGCAACATGCCGCTACGAATTTTGAATTTGAAAAAGCACAACAATTCAAAGAAAAACTTCTTGCTTTAGAAGGCTATCAATCCAAATCAACCATTATTTCAAGTGGAATTGAATCGGTTGATGTTTTTTCGTGTGTGATAGAGTATGAAATTGCTTATTTTAATTACCTGGTCATTCAAAATGGTGCAATTATTCATGCTTATTCTTCTGAGGTCAACTGCTATCATGAAGAAAATTTAAATGATGTTACTGAGAAAATTGTACCTTCTTTAAGAGAATTATATTCTAGTAAAGCAAAAGAAATAATCGTTGAACAGCAGCCATCATTTGAAAATGAGCAATATCGTTTTTTTGTACCACAGCGCGGAGATAAAAAACATTTGCTTGAACTTTCCTTAAAGAACATCTTCTTTTATCGTCAGGAGAAACGCAAAAGAGAGTTTTTAAAAACCCCAGAAAAACACTTTGAGGAAATATTAGAGCAAGTTCAAAAAGACTTGAAATTAAGCAAACTTCCTATACACATAGAATGTTTCGACAATTCCAATTTTCAAGG
>JBIIHD010000303.1:0-2971 GCA_044236095.1 Crocinitomicaceae bacterium
GAAATCCTAAATTTTGTATGAACTGTCGAAGTTGATTGGAAGAAAGAGCCATTTTATATTTGTTGAAATCACAAAGAAACACAATCCCATTTGAAATACGTTGATAAAATGTATTTTTGTGTAAATCCTTTGTTATGCCACAAATCGGTTTGGTAGAAGATGAATCCAGCCTAAATGAATTAATTAAACTCAACTTAGAATTGGAAGGCTATCTTGTTTCTTCTTTTCTGAATGGTCAGGAGGCATTGAATAATCTGTCCGCTTTACAAAAGGCCGATTTGGTAATTTTGGATATCATGCTTCCCCAAATAAGTGGACTTGAATTGTGCGAGAGAATTCGCCAAAATAGCGAGGTCCCAATACTTTTTCTTTCTGCCAAAGGGACAACTGCTGATCGAATTGCAGGCTTAAAAAAAGGCGGGACTGATTATTTAGTAAAACCCTTTGATTTGGAAGAATTACTTTTAAAGGTTTCCATTTTACTCAGATCGCATCAATCCAAACCATCTGTGCAATCTGTTAAAATCAATGATAAAACGGTTCATTTTGACACCTATGAAGTTCGAAACGAAAAAGATGAGATAGTCACCATTTTGACAAAAAAAGAAATTGAATTATTGCGCCTATTTGTATCTAAAGCCGGAATGGTCATTTCGAGAGATGAAATCTTGGATACGGTTTGGGGTCAAGATCAATTCCCTTCCAGCCGAACGGTAGATAACTTCATTGTTGGATTTCGAAAAGTTTTTGAGAAAGATCAAAGAAATCCGCAGTTTTTCCACTCAATTCGAGGCGTAGGATATAAATTTGTAAAAAGTTAAATAACCCATGACCCACCATACTGCAGAGAAACAATTAAAATATGACCGTGCTTATTTGCGCTTGGCCGCATCTTGGGCTGTTTTATCACATTGTAATCGTAAAAAAGTAGGAGCGATTATCGTAAAAGATGGAATGATCATTTCGGATGGTTACAATGGAACTCCTTCTGGATTTGATAATTGTTGCGAAAATGAACAAGGGGAAACACATTGGTATGTTTTGCATGCAGAGGCAAATGCCATTTTAAAGGTGGCGAAATCAACAAATAATTGCAGTGGAGCAACTTTGTATTTGACTTTATCACCATGTAAAGAATGCAGTAAATTGGTCATTCAATCCGGTATTTCACGCGTGGTTTTTCAACATGGTTATAAAGATCCGGAAGGAATTAATTTTTTAAAAAGCGCAGGGATTTCAGTGGAACAAATCGAAAAAATTGAAGATGGAGAAAAATAAATGGTGGCTTCCTTTGGTTGTGTCTATTACGCTGTGCGTAGGACTTATTTTGGGACATTTAGTCACACGTAATGGCATTTTTTCGAGTGATGGATATAATGGAAATCGACTTCAAAAGCTGCAAGATATTTTGAATTTGATTGAAAAAAACTATGTAGATGATGTAAATCCAGATAAAGTTTTTGAGGAGAGTATCGTAGAAATGCTTCACAAGCTTGATCCTCATTCCAATTATATTCCGGCGAGCGAACAACAACGTGCGGCTGAAATGATTGAAGGCAAATTTGGAGGCGTTGGTCTGCGTTACTTTGTTCTGCGCGATACGATTTGTATAACTCATGTTATTAAAGGTTCTCCCTCAGAAAAAATGGGCATAAAGGCAGGCGATAAAATTGTGACGATCGATGGAAAAAATGTTGCCAGCGTCAAGATTGAAACGGATAAGGTAATGTCCATGCTAAAGGGCGAAGAAGGGACAAAGGTGAAAGTAGAAATAGTTCGAAAAAAACAACGAATGTCTTTCGAAATTACCCGAGGAATTATTCCAATTCAGTCGGTTAGTTCAGCATACCTTTTAGGAAATGTAGGCTACATTAAAATCGATCAATTTTCAGTTGGTACAGCCGAAGAATTTAGATCAACGGCCGGTATGCTCAAAAGCAGGGGCATGCAAAAATTAATTGTCGATCTAAGAGGAAACGGAGGCGGTGTTCTTGGTTCGGCTACTGAAATTGCAGATGAATTCCTGAAAGACGGTCAAATGATTGTAAAAACGATTGGTAAAAAAATCGGAACGAAGGTTTACAATGCTTCCTCTGATGGTGAATTAGAAAACATTCCGGTATCTGTATTAATCAATTCGACGTCCGCTTCGGCTAGTGAAATTTTAGCAGGAGCCATTCAAGATAATGATCGAGGAGTCATTGTGGGTAGACGATCGTTTGGGAAAGGACTCGTTCAGGAAGATACCAAATTGCGTGATGGAAGTGTCATTCGATTAACCATTGCTCGTTATTATACACCAACAGGTCGTTGCATTCAACGTCCATACAATGGCAAATACGACGAATATTACATGGATCGAGGAGGAGAAAACGAAGCTGAATTATATCATCCGGACAGCACTATTTTTGTCGATTCATTGAAATTTAAAACACCAAAAGGTAAAATAGTTTATGGAGGTGGTGGAATTATGCCTGATGTATTCGTGCCTTTTGACTCAACGGGAAATACTATGTATTACGCTGCATTGAGAATGTCCCCTGCGTTTCAAGCTTTCTCATTCGACTACGTTGAATATAAGCGCGATAATTGGACAAGCGTTGATGATTTTATTGCACGATTTACCATTGATGAACAATTACTGAATCAGTTTGGATCCTATGTACAACGAGAATTCAAAATCCCATTTGATCGAAACGCAATGGTTCAAAGCAAAAAACCAATCGTTCGTTTATTGAAAGCTCAAATAGCCCAGCAATTATTTGATGATTACGGATTCTACAAAGTATTAAATTCAGAGGATAACGAGTTTCAGAAAGCCATGGAGGTGTTGAAGAGGTAGGTTGAGAATTGAGAATGTAGAGTTGAGAGTGAAAGGTTGAGGGATGAAAGCACTGACCGGTACGAAGTGGAACGTCATGTGTTGAGAGCTGAAAGCACTGACTGAAACGAAGTGGAACGTCATCTGTGA
>JBIIHD010000304.1:0-2968 GCA_044236095.1 Crocinitomicaceae bacterium
GATCATGTCAATTTCTTTTGCTGATTCTGATCCTATAAAGCCAGTAATATCTTTGAAAGTTATATTTTTAATGTAATTTTCTAAATAGTAATTGGAAAGGGGCATGTAAGACCAATGCCACACTTCTTCATTGTAGCCAGTTCTTTTTCCATTCTTTTTGTTAGAATAAACTTGACAAAAACCATACTTCGAAGCATTTTCAACTAACCATCGGTATATTTTTTTTCCTTTTTCATCTTGGAAATAATCCTCTTCTACTGAATTGATATCAATGTCTGTTCCCCAATGGTGTCGGGAAGTACTAGGCATAGAACTAAAAGAAAGAATTTTTAACGCATTTTCTTTGTTTTTTTTGATTTTCTTCTCATTAGACTTCCACTTTTTTTCCCAAATAGCTTTTTGTTCATTAAAGCTGCGTGTGCCTGACACAATTTTTAAATCAATTCCATCTTTTTTGGCTTGTTCGGCCATCTTTAAAAAGGCTTCATAGGTCTTTTTTTGCAAATAAATTTCCTTGTCGGCCCATTTCTTATCTACCAATACGAATCTTTCGTCTGTTTTATAATCAAATTTCCCGAGGAGAAAATCTTTGGTCACATCAGGATTAGACATTTCGGTTTCTGTTTCTTCTTGAGGCTTTCCCGGTCCATTTGCATACTCTTGTTCCTTAATTTTAAATTCACAGGAACTAATACTGATGAATAAAAGAAATAAGAATAAAATTTTATTTAGTGACATGATGTATCAATTCCGTTTACAAAATCTTCTCTGGCTTTAAGTTTTGGAGCTAATTCAGATGCTATGAAACCCTTTATCAGAGAGTAGTCAATCCATGCGTTATACTTTTGCAAGTATAATCTGGAAATTGGAATATATGACCAATGCCATTTCTCCATTTCATAACCTTTTCTGTTCGTGGTTTTCTTATCTGAGTAGACTTGACAAAACCCGTATTTTGAGGCATTTTTCTTCAACCAATTGTATTCCTTTAATCCTTGTCCGGATTCAAAATAGCTATTTTCTAAACTATTGATATCCATATCTGTCCCCCAATGATGCCTTGAGGTCGTCGGCATTGAACTATAAAGTAAAATGGTTTTAGCTGCTTTGATGCTATCCATGGTTTTGATATTCACGTTCCATTTTCTTTCCCAGATGGCTTTCTGTTCATTGAAATTTCTGGTACCGGATATAATTTTAAGATTGATCCCATCTTTTTTTGCCGCAGCGTGCATTTCTTTGAATTTCCTATATGTTTCTTTTTGTAAGTACATAGGTTTGGAGCAGTGTTCAGGGGCAACATAAACAAAAAAAGTATCTTTCGTGTAATCAAACTTGCCCAATAGATGAGTCAAAATAACCGAGTCTGAAGGCGTTGCATATGTTGATGGCGCAATTAATATGCTATCATCTGGATTTTCCGCTGAAATTTTTAACGTTCTATTTTTTTTGGTTTTTACTATTGTTTTTACAATAGGTTGATAAGAATCAGTTAAGACCATGTAACCGGCGATAGAAACTCCGGACAATAACAGAAAAATGAATATTAGTTTTTTCATGTTTTTTGAATATATTTGCCTAACACCCATCCCTTGTAGCCACTTGGTGTGCTGATTTGATACCAAAGATCGCCATTTATAAATTCCAACTTTGATTCCTCAATTGTTGTGTATCCGGTTGAATTAGTTAGATCGTTTTTAAATGAAATTCGACACTGATAACCATCGTTGTCTATTATTCGAACCGCTTTTCCTTTAATCAGAGTAAATAGAAATTTACCGTTATAATCGTCATAGAAATTAGTTTGCTCTTTTAAAATTGCCTCATTGTTATTTCCTTCAGGGCTGTATTGGTCTAGAATGGTCACTTGCTGTCCATAGGCCAAAAGTGTAACAGCGGATGAAGTGGTGGTATAACTTGATCTTAAGTAAACTTTGTTTCCTGAAATCTTTCCAGAGTTAGAGGTATTTGAAACAGCTGAGTTAAATGTTTTTTTGGCAGATTGATTTAAAGCGTTATTCTTTTTAGATAATTCTAATTTTTCACGCTCAAATTTCAATTTTTCCTTTTCCAATTTTATTTTTTCTCGCTCGAGTTCAGGATTAGAACAACTAACAAGTAATGTGGACAAAGCTAAAATTGATAAAAGTAAATGCATTTATATAATCTCCTTTCCAAAAATAGTAAAATGATTTGAAATCGAGGTAAAACAAAAACTTAGAAGCAGTATTTATTTTCTTCAATCAATTTTTGAGCAATCTTTTGACGAGTTTCTTTGATGTTTAAAGGTTCAACTTTCGTAAATCTCTTCAATCCCATTAACATCATTCGAGCTTCGTCTCCTTCCGCAAATGAATTAATTGCATCTTTGGCAGCTTTTTCTATTTTAGATGACATGTCGTATATGTAAGTTTTAGCAATGGCTATATCAAGTTCACAAGCTGATTCACCATGTTTTTCAATTTTCTTTTCAACACGCAGCAAAACAGATTCAGCCATGTAAGTGTCTATAGATATATCAGCAATATTCATCAAAATTTCTTGCTCTTTGGCTAAAGTTTGCATTAATTTTTGAACGGCGGAACCTACCACCATTAAAATGACTTTTTTAAATCCTCTGATATATTTTCTTTCTGAATCTAATATTCCATCATTTATTTCTCCAAAATCAGGAATGCTCATTAATTCATTCGCTACTTGCATTGCAGGCCCCATTAGGTCTAACTCTCCTTTCATCGCTTTGCGTAAAACCATATCAACAGCCAGCATGCGATTAATTTCATTCGTGCCCTCAAAAATTCTATTTATTCGTGCATCTCTGTAGGCCTTCTCAACGAGCGATTCTGCAGAATATCCCATCCCACCATAAATTTGAACAGCCTCATCAACAACATAATCAAGACATTCAGAGCCTGCAACTTTTAAAATCGCACATTCAGCTGCAAATTGTTCAATTCCTTTCAATGTT
>JBIIHD010000305.1:0-2952 GCA_044236095.1 Crocinitomicaceae bacterium
GCGCTATTGTAAAAAGCATCCATCGTATTACTTGAAGTAGAATATAGGAACTTATAATGATGCTTCGTTCGATAAGTTCCAATTTGATAATTTCAATTGTAGTTCTAACATACTGTTTAAGATGTTTCGTAAGTTCATCAATTTCTTCTGTCTTTTCCATAAATAGTGGGTTTTAAAAGCCCAGTCTAAAGACTGGGCTTTCAAATCAACCAAAGCAGTTGGAGATGAGTAAACCTTGGTTGATTTTAAATAATTTCTAGTTTTATTTTACAAATGGATTATGCTTTTTCGTGTCTATCCATTCTTTCTTCTAAAGAGGATTCTAATTTGGGATTTATTGTGCTAGATAATTTTTTAGCACCACCAATTAATTTTCCTCTGGTTACACTTCCCTTTTCAGGTGCGAATAAGATTCCTAAAATTGCACCTACTGCGGCTCCAGCTAAAGCTACTGTTAGTAAAGTTCCTGTGTTGTTTCTTGTAGTTTCCATGTTTTGATTTTTATAGTTGTGAAATACCTGAAAATCATCTTTTTATGTCAATTAATGTCAGTTCAAAGTTAATTTTCAGGCATTATCACGTATTAAAAAGTTAAATTGAATTTTCGTCATTTAGTTGGATTGATTCATGTAATAGTATGCTACATTCTTATTCAACTTGTCCCTTTTTAATGATGTTGATGACTTCTTCTTTCTTTTTATTTAAACTTTTCGCCAATCTAGCAACAAGCTCAGTTTCTTTTCCAGCTTCGAATTTTAAATCAGAATCACCCAATTGCGGGTATTTTTTTTTCAATTCTTTTGCTTGAGTTTCCCAGTTGCCTTTGATTTTAAAATCCATGGCACTTTTCTTTGTTTTTGTTTCCATTTGTAGTACTTTTTTTGATTATTAACTTATGTAACAAAGGTCTATAAGCGAGGGAATTATTCTATTACATGGTTTAATTTAGAATTTTCAAAATTCACGTTGGATATATCAATAGGCACTCCAACCTCCATCCGAAACGATGACAGATCCATTAATAAAGCTGGATTTATCACTTGCTAAAAAAAGAGCTATTTGGGCAATTTCTTGAGGTTGTCCTGTTCTTGGATTTAAAACCATTCCGGATAAAATCCGATCTTTTATTAATTCTGTTATTTTGCTCTGGTCAATGGTAGAGCCAATATTTGTCTCTACTGCTCCAGGTGCAATACAATTACATTGAATACCTTGCTTTGCGAATAAATAACCTGTATTTTTGGTAAGGCCAACCAAGGCATGCTTACTTGCTGTGTATGCAACTCCCGCTCTTCCTCCATTTAAGCCACCAACCGAACTAATGTTTATGATGTTGCCATTTTGATTCTTGATAAATTCTTTTATTACCCCCCGAATTGCTTTAAATGGACCATCCAAATTTACTTTAAAAACTTTTTCCCATGTTTCATTCGTGACATCCGCAATGGATTCGAAATTATCCATGATTCCGGCATTATTGATTAGGATATGAATTGCACCAAAAGTATCTTTGGCAAATTGAATCATTTTTTGAATCTCATTTTCCTTAGAAATATCTATTTGTATAACTGCAATATCAACAGAGTTATCGAGTGCTTGCAGTTCAAGCTCTCGTAATTTTTCGAGTTGAATATCTGCTGCTACTACTTTACAACCTTCCTTTGCGAAAAGTAATGCTGTTTCTCTACCAATTCCAGATGCAGCACCTGTTATTATTGCTGTCTTGTTTTCAAGTGATTTTGACATTTTTTTACGATTTCGATTTAATAGCAAAAATCAAAATCATATCCAACAAAATAATTACATTTAAAAGACAAAAATTATTTAAAAAACGTTTCAATTTCATCCAGAGCGCGAACACCAAATTGATTGTTGTTCCAGGATTTAACTGTCGAGTTTCTGTCTGATAACACAAAACAGGGGAAAGTTCCTTGAGCTAATTGAGTAATTTGCTCAATGTCATGTCTTTGTTGAATTTGAAACTCTTTGGGAATTACCTTTAAAATAGCTGATTTAGCGGGAAGAGTATCGGCAGAAACTACCCAATAGGAAATAGGTATTGATGGGTTTCTTTTTTTAATTTTTTTCATCAATGC
This sequence comes from Crocinitomicaceae bacterium, assembly GCA_044236095.1. Classification (GTDB taxonomy): domain Bacteria; phylum Bacteroidota; class Bacteroidia; order Flavobacteriales_D; family Crocinitomicaceae; genus UBA952. The sequence continues at coordinate 2,097 of JBIIHD010000305.1, forward strand.
AATTGATTGATAACAGTATGGACAATTGGGCAGGACTACAACGGTTAGTGCTTTATTAGCGGGGAACTGAATTGAACTAGTAGGTTTTGTGCCTTGATTTGAAAAATCGCCTTCGTAAATCGGATATATTGAAAAGTAGACGGAGAAAGGAAGAGTAAAAAGCACGAAAGCAATACTTCTGAAAACCCATACAATTTTCGGCTTGAATTTCCGGAAAACAAAAACTAGAACAATGCCTAGTAAAATACAGAACACATAAGGTATAGCTTTAGATGCTGACCAGCTAAATCCAAATTCAAGAAAAAATGTTTCAATTGCATTCATAAAAAAGGGACCGAAGTCCCCTGATTTTATTGTAATTCGCAGTCAACAGTAACTTCTAGAACACTACCGTCGCCTCCATTGCAATCTGCTTTAGCATCAGATTTAGTCATATCTTGAATTGTTCTTGAAGTTTTACCATTTCCAGGAGTTGAAGTACAAGTACAAGTCCAATCTTTCTTGCAAGAAGCTAAAGTTAAAATGGCGAATGCGCCTAAGAAAATTAATTTTTTCATTGAAATTATTTTTAGTACCTCAAATATACTTGAATTTTTTAAAAACAATTGTAGGGTAAAACAAAATAAATAATTTTGAAAAAAGATCATGATTTCACCATACAACGACGAATATTTTATGAGGCAAGCGCTTCTGGAGGCTCAAAAGGCTTTTGATTTAGATGAGGTTCCTGTGGGAGCGGTAGTTGTTGCGAATAATAAAATAATTGCAAGAGCACATAATTTGACTGAAAAATTGAATGACGTTACAGCGCATGCAGAGATACAAGCAATTACTGCAGCTACGGAATTTTTAGGGG
>JBIIHD010000306.1:0-2950 GCA_044236095.1 Crocinitomicaceae bacterium
GTCATTTCGTCAACAATGTGTTTTGCTCCGGCAAATTTATCTATTATAAATAATACATAACGAATATCTACATTGATTGTTTTCTGCAATTTTGTATCAAAAATTACATCACCTGCCATAGCTTCTATATTTCCATCGAATGCTAAACCAATTAATTCTCCTTTTCCATTAAGCACAGGAGATCCTGAATTTCCACCGGTAATATCATTGTCAGTTAAGAAATTCACTGGCAAGTGCCCTGCCTTATCAACATATGGTCCGTAGTCTTTTGATTTGTGTAGTTCCATTAATTTTTGAGGTAAATCGAATTCTTCATCTTTTGGCTTGTATTTTTTAATTGTGCCTTCTAAAGTTGTGTAATAATTCACTTTAGCATCATTTTTTGGATTAGCTGGTAAAGCGCTTACTTTTCCATAAGTCAATCGCAATGTGCTATTTGCATCTGGATATAAGATGGTACTCATTTTCGATTCTCTCAACCCAGCTACGAGTAAGCGAAAAGATTTTCCGAAATCTGCTTGTAATTTTGTGAGCTCATCGGATTTAGAACTATAGTGCGTAAGAATTTCAGTTGATAGTTGGTAAAGTGGATCGTTTGTGATCATACCATCCTTCGGATACTCAATAAATGCTTTAAGTTTTTCAACAGATCCAAATAAACTCATTTGAAACATGGCATTGACGTATGGTGCAAAATCATTATTTGATTTTGATCCGATTTGTTCTAGAGTTGGGACTAATTTATATCCCGCCTTTTTAACATACAAATTAAATTGACTGGCTAATAGATCCTTTTCAAGTTCAATTGAAATTTCATTATAAAATTCTTCTACTGCTAGCATTAAATCAGCTTTCATTGACGCTTTACTTGCTTCATCTGCTTTAGCGTAGTTATCTAGTTGACGACCAAGTCCTCGAGAAATGGTGGCAAAACTACTTCCTCTCAAAATTTGCATTAAATAATTATCATGTCTTGCTTTTTCGTTTGTTTTAGTATAAAAAGTATTGATGGTTTCAACAACTTTTCCGTATTTAGACAAATTCGATCCTTTGTTCGCCCAGGTATTGAATTTCGCTTCATTTTTGTGTTTTAATTCTGCAGTTTTAAATTTGGTTAATGCATCGATCATTCCTTGACGATTTTTCCAGTAATTTGCAATTCCGGCATATTTTGATTCATAGTCTAATCGAGTGTCATCATTAACATCCATATATTTCTTCATGACATCCATGTTTAATTTAGATGCCTCAACCCAAGCTGGATAAGCATATTTGACATTTTGCTCAATTCCTCCTGCGGGCAACCAACGATTGGTTCTTCCCGGATATCCTAATATCATTGCAAAATCACCTTCTTTTACACCTCCCATGTTCACAGTCAAATGTCTTTTTGGTTTTAACGGAACATTGTCAAGAGAGTAATCAGCAGGGTTTCCTTCAGCGTCTGAATATACCCGAAACATGGAGAAATCACCGGTATGTCTTGGCCATTCCCAGTTATCTGTATCTCCACCAAACTTACCTATACTTTTCGGAGGAGTACCAACTAATCTCACGTCTTTGAAATCTTGATATACAAAATAATAGTATTCATTTCCTTGAAAAAAGGAACGAACATTTACTGTATATTTTCCTCCACCATTATTTTCTTTTTCAATTAAAGCAATCTCTGCACTTATTGCTTTTTCTCGCTCTTCTTCAGTCATGGAGTCATTAACCTTAGCTAAAATCCGTTTAGAAACATCATCCATTTTTACAAAAAAGCGAACAAACAATGATTTAGGTTTTAACTCATCTTTTTTTGTTTTTGCCCAAAAACCATTTGTTAGATAATCTTGCTCCGGCGTTGATAACTCTGCAATAGCATCATAACCACAATGATGATTGGTTAATATTAATCCATCTTTAGAAATAATCTCAGCTGTACAACCACCATTAAATTGAACAATGGCATCCTTCAAACTGTGATTGTTGATACTGTATATTTCTTCAGCGGTTAATTGAAGTCCCATTTTTTGCATGTCTCGATGGTTTAATCGTTCAATGAACATTAAAAACCACATCCCTTCGTCTGCTCTTGCAAACATGCCGATGAAAACCAATACGGCAACCAATTTTAATTTTAAATTTTTCATATTTGATTTTAGGTTGCTAAAAGTAGTAAAACTAAGTTGAATTTCTGTAATTATCCCTTTAAAATTTTAGTAATTATTCAATTCTAATCAGAGTAAAAACATCTTTATTTGAATTAAATCGTTGATAATGATGTGTGTTTTTGATTCAATCCATGATATAATTTTGATAATTTGTTAAAACTTCTTTTTCTACTGTTGGTGTTCAGAACTCGGTTATCCAAAATTCTCTGTTTAAAACTACGTTGGTATCAAGAATTTTATTGGATTTTCTTTTAGAATTTTGTTTCTTAAAATATTGAATACCATGATTCATAAATTATTATTTGTTTTTGTAGCAATTTTGACTGTAGTAACTAGTTGTGTTCCAGCTAAAAAATACCAAGAATTATTGGCTCGCGAAAAGGCGTGTAATGAAGAACTGGAAAAATACAAAAATTCTAGTGTGGAGTCAGAAAACAAAGCCAAAGCTTTGCAGGAAAAGTTAGATTTGTGGAATAAAGAGGTGAATCAGTTAAAAAAAGATACTTTAACTTCTGGAAGTCAATTTAGGCAAGCAAATTCTGATTTAATTAAATTAAAAAAACAGTATTCTGATTTGGAGAAAGCTTACGATACACAAAAACAAATGGGGTCAAAAGAAGCTTCTGTTTTTCAAGCTGAGCTTGAGGCAAAAAGTATTGAATTACAACGAAAAGAAGATGCTTTGGCAGCTTTGGAAAAAGAATTAAATGCCAAGCAAGCTTTATTAGCTGAACGCGAGGCAAGAGTAAATGAATTAGAAGAAATTATCGCAAGACAAGAACGTGGAATTAAGG
>JBIIHD010000307.1:0-2949 GCA_044236095.1 Crocinitomicaceae bacterium
AAATGGGTGAAGAAGTTGCAAGGTATTTAAAGAAATACCACATTACATTGTATAATCTATTAATAAAAATTGAGAAAGAGGGTGGGGTAAAAAAAGCCAAATTATTTGATTCGCAGCCAGAGATGTGGGGAGTATTAGCATCCGATATTAGTTATATTAGTTATAGAGCTCCCGATAATGTAAGTTCTTACTTGGAAGAGTGTCAAGAAGATATTTTTGAATTGCTGGATCCTGAGGATTATATTGAGACTCCTATAAAAGGTGAAAATGAGCAATTGATAGGGATTTATAATTTAATTGAAAATAATTTGTTGGAGGAGGCTGCTTTGTGTTATGATTCTCTTAAAATAGCAGACAAAGAATTTGAAGAGTATCTTCAAAAAAAATTAGATGAAAAATTTGGCTCTGACACTATAATACTTAATTCAGATGCTCAAGAGGAATATATTATGCTAAACAAGGACAAATTAATTTCGTTTACGAAAGATAATTTAGTTCTGAACTTTGACAAAAATGGAAATACGTCAGAATCAGATTTTTCGAAGCTTAAAGCTATTCCAAAAAGAAGTTTTGGAACATTTGAAGTTGTATTGAATTCACAAATTCAATTAAGCGTTAATATAAATGATTCACTTTTAGTTGCAACAAAATATAGTAATAGCTGTTCCAAACCTTTGTTTGTTGATCTAGACGAGAATTTTTATTTCAAAACTAAAAATGGATTGCCTAAAGCCATTGTATCCTACGATTCAAATCTGTCAAAAAAAATCGTAGTAATTGAAAAATCATACAAGTCTGAGAAAACTATCAATGGATTCTTAATATATTCTGATGAATTTAAAACTTACAGTAACGTAGTAATACTTAAAAGCGATAAAAAATAAGTTTGAAATATATCGAATATTATGTTGGTTTTTATTCGATCATCATTATTATCAAAAAATGGTTCGTAATTCAACTGCTTTGAGAAATTTTTCTGAAATTCATCGATTGTTCAATCTTTTACGCATCTAACTGATAGAAACATTCCGCGATGATATGCATTTTGACGTAAAACTTTATCCGTTGATTGAATATAGTAATAATATAAAAATTCATCATTTTCAACTTTACTACTCGTCCACCAAGTCCCAGTCCAACCGATATTTAAAAACTTTCCAAAAATATCCCTTTCACCTCCTGGGAGTGCCTTAAAATTAAATTCATCAGTGCCATTTGGAAATTCATTTTCCTTGATGAACTTATCCCAACCACTTTTTGCTTTTAGTTTTTCGCCTCCATTTTCACCAAGAAAATTCGATAATTTTTCCCATTCATCTATTTTCGGGATATGCCAACCCTCTGGAGCAAGGCCTATTGGATCAATTACTGCTTCCCAATTATATAATTTACCGTATTTTTCGCCATTTTTTGAATCAAAATTATAAAAGCACCAAGCTGGTTTTCGTTTTTTTTCTAGAGTTTTCAATCTTTTTTGTGATTTAGCAAAATAAATTTTATCACCATTTCTAAATTTTTCTACATCTAGGTTTTTAGACATCCAACTCTGAGTGCCAATTTGAGATATGGATTGAACATCATTTTGACTGTTGATTGTAAAAGAAATACAAAGTATAGAGATTAAATAAAGAAATTTAAATATTTTCATAATTACAAAAGTTATAATCAATAAAAAATAATAAAATAAAAATACTTGATATCTTTCAACTTCAAAAAGAAATTGAAATTTTAGTATCCCAGCCCATACTTCTCCATCTTCGCATTCAGTGTGTTAATTGTCCAGCCAATTGCAATCGCACTTTGTCGTTTGTTTCCTTTGAAATGCGAAATTACTCTTTTAATATGTTCTTTTTCAATGTGTTCCCAATGCATAGGCTGTTCAGTAGGTTCCTGCTTCAATCGTTTTGGCAATACTTCCTCCGTCACTTTTTCATCATTGAAAACATATAGACGTGATATGATATTTTCCAATTCACGAACATTTCCGGGGTATGAATAATTAAGAAGAACTTCCAGTGCAGGCTTGGTAAGGGTTAATTTTTGCGGTTTCCTCAGTTGTTTTTTCTTTTGCGTTAAGAAGAAATCTATCATTTGTTTTAGGTCTGCTTTTCCACGCTGAATTAATGTTGGTAAATCCAATTCAACAACCGATAAACGGTAATATAAATCCCAGCGAAAAAGTCCTTCCTCACAGCGCTTTACTAAACTTTGATTCGTGGCAGCAATAATTCGAACATCAATTTTTTTTGCTTTTCCACCCAAAGGCATAATTTCCTTTTCTTGTAAAACACGAAGCAAAGATTGTTGCATGTAAGGCGAAATATCACCGATTTCATCTAGAAATAGTGTCCCTTCATTCGCAAGCTCAAACAATCCTTCGCTGTCTTTATCCGCACCTGTAAAAGCCCCTTTTTTGTAACCAAATAAACGAGATTCAAGCAAGGTATCGCTAAATGCTGAACAGTTTATAGCAATGTAGGGTTTATTTGATCGAATAGAATTTGTATGAATGTATTTTGCTAAATTTTCTTTTCCAGTACCACTAGCGCCAAGAATTAAAACGGAAACTTCGTCGGTTAAAGCAACTTTTCGTGCGTTTTCGTATATTTTTTCAATTCCAGGGGTTGTGAAATAATTGTCAGTGTTCGATTTTTTAATATCTTGTTGATGATAGAGCGCAGTCATTCCAAGTGCTGACCGTTCCATCTTAATTTTTATCAATTCTGGGCGCTCTTTTTTAACAGTAAATTTAGCCGGACGTGTTTGATAAAGAGTTGTTTTGAGATTCAAACTCATGTGAGCTAGGTACCAAACTACTTGCATCGCAGGTGTTCCGGGAGAGACAAAAATATCAATATCGTCATCTTTCAATTCTGCCAAAAAAGGATGTATTTTCGATTGAATTTCGGCATGGTCAATTGGATCATTTAAATCCGTGTAGCGTATTTC
>JBIIHD010000308.1:0-2944 GCA_044236095.1 Crocinitomicaceae bacterium
ACTAAATTCGATAGTTCGGTAGATCGCGGTGAGCCTATCGAATTTTCATTAAACCAAGTAATTGCTGGCTGGACTGAAGGTTTACAATTAATGCCAGTAGGTTCAAAGTTTAAATTTTACATTCCTAGTGAACTGGCATATGGCGATAATCCGAGACCTGGTGGCCCAATTAAACCCGGAAGCACTTTAATTTTTGACGTCGAACTTTTGGATTTTAAGAAGTAAAAACATGAAAATTTTTACTCCTGTTTTTTTTATTTTATTTGTAATTGCTTCTTGTGGAGGAGATAATATTGGTACGATTCAAAAAATCACCTTCAAGAATCAAAAAGAAAAACTATCTTATTCACTGGGGGTGAATCACGCTGAATATTCCATGAAAAGATTTGCATTAGCTCCTGAAGATTTTGATCAGAATAAATTAATTGAAGGCTTTTCTCAGGGTTTAAAAAGTGATTTTAAACTTGATACTTCGTGTATCAAAACAATTGATTTATTTCTAGGTGCTGGAAATAGTGGGATCAATGATCGATATATTTTGGAGGGTTCTAAATGCTTTGGAAAGTTATGTGCTCAAGATTTTATGAAAATTTGGAACAAACCTGGAACGCTTGAAAAACTTGATTTACAGTTTGTGAAAAAAGGTTTTAACGATGTAATTCAAAAGAAAGCCCTGTCATTGACAGAAAATGTGCGGGATGAATTTATTCGTACATTTTATGAAACTACAGAAAATGAATTGTCAAACCGAATGATGGATTCCCTAAGGGTAAAAAACAACATTGATACTCTGGAAAATGAAATTATAATGGAAACGATACAACTAGGAATAGGGGAAACCCCCAATGATTCATCTGATGTTTTGGTTGATTTTATTTTAAGTACACCTTGGGGCGATACCATGGAGAATTCTTTTAAAAATTTAAATACTAAAAGAATAGAGCCGGTGTTTAATGTGAAAGAAAATACACGTGGTTTAGAAAAGGCGTTTTTAAAAATGAAAGTTGGAGGAAAATATAGGGTTTATTTACCTTATTCTATGCAAAATAATCCTGTTGAAAGTCAAAAGTTACCCTTTCAGTTTATTGTCTACTATATTGAATTGAAGAAAGTTGGACCAAAAGGTACTTTATCAAAAACTAAAACTGAGTTGCCTATAAAAAAGAATGAAGTGGTTAAGGATAGTGTTTTTAATCGAAGGTAAAGGGAGGAATAAATACTTTTGAAAAATAATACACCCCTAATTTTTGAAACTCCCCCCTTCAGCACCTTTCGAATTCAGTTTTGGTCATCAAGATTCATGCCAAAGAAAGGTCTAAATTAAGTTCATTTTACTTTTTATCGTCCATGCAATGGTAAATGCACGCTGTTTTGCCACAGCTACATTTTCTCCTTCGAATAATTCATCTAATGTCTCATGAAATAATCGAAGCCAAAGTTCAAAATGTTCAGATTTCAAGGGCATATGAACGTGTTTTTCAATTACATTTGTTGTATATCCTGTTGTTCCAATCAATACAAAACACCAAAAATCAATCATTTTAGGTAAGTGCTTTTCGAAATCTAAATGTTTGAAAAAAGGAGATAAAGATTCATTTTTCAATACCTTTCCGTAAAATGAATTTACAAGAAATTCAATATCATCTCTTTTGTCTAGCTTTCTTGTGCGTTTTGAAATAATCTCAATTGCTCCCTCAATTTGAGTTAGTAGAGGTGTTTTTTCATCATTGATCACTTCGATGGGATTAAAACTCCTTTTTTTTTCGTCAGACCATTGCTGATTGATCTTAGAAAACACTTGTTCTTTGGTGCTTTTATCTCTTGTCATGCATCGTTTTATACGTGTCTCAAGTGGTGCAGTAATTAAAATGATTTTATCAAAATTTTCATTCCCCCCTGTTTCATACAGAATTGCAGCCTCGTTAAAAATAATCTTAGAATTTGAACGAGAGACAAAATACTCAAACTCCTTACGAACTTTCGGGTGAATAATTTGATTGAGTTGAATCAATTTTTTTGGAGCTTTAAAGACAATTTCACTTATATATTTTGAATTGTATTGCCCTTTTAAGTCGTAGGCATTTTCTCCCAGAATCGAAATAATTTCAGTTCTAATTTCTAGTGAATTTGTTACTAATTCTTTAGCAACTTTATCTGAATAGAAAACTTCATAACCCATGTTTTCTAGTATTTGACATACTAGGGATTTTCCGGATCCAATTCCACCCGTAATTCCGACCTTTATTTTTTCAATCATGGAGACTTTATGAGTAAAGGTAGTGGCACTATCGTGAGAGTGAACTTTGTTTTACTTGTTGGAAGTGGGTTCAAAATAATCTCGTTATCAGATTTTATGTCCACATTAAAATCCCATTTTTCTTTTGGAAAAGTTATAGAAAGGGTTTTTTCATTAAAGTTTGTGCGATATTCTCCTTTTAAACCATTTTGAGTACTCAAATCATGCGTTGATTGTAAGGCGCATAGACCATTATCAAAAAAAATAAGTAGATCTCTTATCTCTCCCTTTTTGGCAAAATCATTCCCACTGGATTTAAGCTCTTTTATTAACCATACTTTACTGTTGCCATCGTGTAGTAGAGATGAAAAGTCATTTTCTACCATGCTGACACCCGTTGTGCAACTCTGAATAAGAGAGAAAGACAAGAAATAAAATAAGAGCCTGAACATAATTTTAACAAAGTTAATGATTATTAGGCTTTGTTTTTTTTAAAAAGAAGGACAAGAAATTGTTCTAAACGGCCTGGCCTTTCTTCTACATTTCAAATTATAACCCATGGATACTTCGTGTGATCCTCCGGATATTCCATTTCCTAATTTAGACACAGTAACATCATAGCTGTATCCTACTTTAAATTTCCCTGTATTTAGTCCAAATGTCAGGATGAATGCATCCCTGTTTCGATACCAAACTCCCGCATTAAAG
>JBIIHD010000309.1:0-2943 GCA_044236095.1 Crocinitomicaceae bacterium
TCGAACATATACATTGAGAACTTTCATCCCTTCTTTAAAATCTAAATCTTGCAATTGAGAATCAAATTTATTTCGATCATAATTTTGAATCAATGGATTAAATGGTTGCATTAAATTTTCTTTATCCGGAAAATAATGGTGCATGAAATGAAGCAGAAAATCACGACATTCCGTATTGTAAGTAGGATACATAGTGACTTTGCCAAAGAAGTAACGAACATCCGGATTTAAAACTACGATGGCTCCCAATCCGTCCCAAATATTATCCAAAGCAAATAATCCTTTTTTTGGATTGGTAGTAGCCTGAAAAAATGGTTGAATCCAACTTCTGCCCAATTCGATTGTGTAAGGTAAATAATCTTTGGAAAAGTGTTCACTAAAATCAAAATAATGTGCTGTTGATAAATGTATTTTTCCACTTGGATCCATTGCTTTATCGCAACGAATGAAACGATAACCCCCTATGATTTCCTCGTCCTCAGGTGACCAGACAATCAATTGCTCATAACAATATTCATTGGTATCATGTTCATCCAAATCTAAGCTTTCTCCGGTTCCTCCGCCGGATTCTCGAAAAGTTACCTCTCTTAATCGACCAATTTCTAATAAAACATTAGGTGAATTATGTTGATTTACAATATAAATCTCATTTCCACCTTTTCGAGTCTTTCTTACAAAACGATCACTATTTAATTCACTTTTAAGAATTTCCTTATCAATCGCCTCAATTATCGGTTTCATACTAAATCAATTTTTGATATCGTAAAGTAAATTTCTAATTCTATCAGATACTTCTCGGTCATTTTCCTCAGGATAAAAGGTCTTTAAATCTATAGCATCTCTAACCGAAAATTGAATCTTTTTGTTTTTTTGCTTAAACATTTCATCGGCCAAATACATCATTTCAATGTTTGTTTTGACTCCAACTTTTTGTCTTAATTCTGAGAGTCGGTAAAAGAATTTACTTAATTCACCGTCAATGTAAATGGGAAGAATTTTACGATCGTATTTTCGGCTTAATGTAACAAATGTTTTCTTCCATTCCAGATCCATAATTTTTCCTTTTTGACGTCGACTAACTTTTCCTGCAGGAAAAATACAAACTGTTTCATCTGATTCAAACAAGGCATCTATACTGTTTCTAGTTCGATTATCATTTCTACCAAATTTATTAACACCTAGAAATAAGCCTTTAAGGTTGGTTAAATTCATTAGTAGATCATTCACAATGAATTTAAAATCGTTTCGAACATGTGCTACGCCTGAAACAAATGCAATTGCATCCATTCCACCAAGTGGGTGATTCATTACTATTACAATCCGTTCGTCAGTAGGGATTTTTTCTGCACCATCTATAATTACTTCAATATTAAAGTAATGCATAATTGCGTGACAAAACTCAATATCGAACTTATCTTTATTCAACTCTAAAAAGTGGTTGATTTCGTCTTGATGTAATTTTCGCTCGAGATAGCGTAAAACAAATCCCGGAAGCCATTTCATTAGCTTCGGATTCTTACTTTTAATAAGTTTTCGAATATCTACAAACTTCTCTTTTTCCACATTACAAATATAGGAGGTTGCAATTCAGTTTTACCAATATAATTAAGATTTAATTCAATTGTTGGTGTTAATTTGTACTTGTAATCCATCATACGCAGCAAACACACCCTCTGGAAGCATTTTTTGTATGTCTTCGTGTTTGCCAAAAAGATGTGAAATATGCGTTAGATACGCTTCTTTCGGTTTAATTTCATCAATGAACGCTAAAGCTTCTTCTAGATTAAAATGTGAAATATGGCTTTCTAGTCTAAGTGCATTTATTACCAAGATTTCAGTTCCTTTGATTTTTTCTTTTTCTTTTAAATCAATTGTTTTTGCATCAGTAATATAAGTAAATTTATTAAGTCTAAACCCGAGAACAGACATTAAATAATGCTTGACTTCGATAGGTATAACTTTTAAATCGTCAAAGAGTTCGAAAGGGGAAAGTGAAATTCTTTTTAATTCGATTTCGGGAATTCCCGGATATTTTTTGTCCGCAAAAACATAGTGAAATTCGCGTTTAATAGCCTCTTCAACTTGTAGGTTACAATAAATTGGGATAGAAGCTTGTTGTTTAAAATTAAACGGTCGAATATCATCCAGACCAGAAATATGATCTTTATGTTCATGGGTAAATAAAACAGCATCTAATCGATTTACTTTATTTTCAAGCATTTGACTTCGGAAATCAGGCCCTGTGTCAATAACAAGTTGCTTTCCATTGTATTCTATTAAAACAGAACTTCGAAAACGTTTGTCTTTTGAATGGTCACTTTTACAAACTAAGCATTCACAAGCAATAACTGGTACTCCTTGTGATGTTCCTGTTCCTAGAAAAGTGATTTTCATTTGTTAATCTTTGATTTTTAAAAGTTTAATACACAAGATAATCCAAGAAATAATAATTAGAACACCACCAATAGGAGTGAGGGGAATGAATGGTGTTTTTGGGATATTCCAGAGATCTGAAACTGTTAAAATATAGATAGACAAAGAAAAAAATAAAATGCCAATAGTTCCAAGAAGATAAAAAAGATTTAAACTATCCTTAATTTTCTGAAAATGGAGTCCGATAATTAAAAAAGCCAATCCCTGATACATTTGATATTTTACACCTGTTTCAAAACTGACTATTTTCTCTGCGTTCACTAAATTTTTCAAACCGTGTGCACCAAAAGCACCAAGAATAATACTTAAAACGATAAATAGCACTCCAGTTAAAGCTATTTTCTTATTCATCTTGTTCCAAATTTAATGTATGTTCTAAAACATCTTTCCAACCTCTATAAATGCCATATTGTCCAATGGTTGAATTATGCCAAATAAAAGAGAATTGACCGCCATATTCTCGCACTTCTTGATATAACATTTCTATTTTTTTCTTGGCTTCCTCAATTT
>JBIIHD010000310.1:0-2934 GCA_044236095.1 Crocinitomicaceae bacterium
ATGTAGACAATCGCCATGCCTCCTCGACCTAACACAGATTTTATTTCGTAATTCAGGAGGTTCTTGCCAATCATATTGAGCTTTGATTTTGTAATTTTAAATTACGTATTATCAATAATTTTCTTTCCTTTCAATAATTTTATTGTTTTGGTCGAGAATTACGAGATCTCTTCGATATTTAAGTCCAGTCGAATAATCTTCCGTTTTTTTAAAATCAAAAGAATAATTTACAATATATGCCCTACCCATCGGGGATGCATTTTCGTAATCAAGAACAATTGAACTTATATTGTGTGTTTTATAAACGTAATCATCATAACTGTATTTTTCGTTTTTTTTGATTTGGTAACAACAAGAATTGTCGTAATAATTTTCCAAATAATTTTGCATGTCATATTCCGAAAAGGCCTCATCGAAATCACTGTAAAAATTCATAATGACGTTTTTTTGTTCTTCTTCTGATGGCCAATCCCCGTCATAAGAATTCGCATAATCAGATTTATAGTCCGCCTTTTCATCCTGTTTTGCATCGGCAGGTTGTTCAGTGGTAGATTGTTCTGATTCATTTAAAGTTACTGAATTGGAACCTTCTTCAGAAGCTGCGGCCTCTGTTGAATCAATTTCAGCTCCTCTTGCACGATTACTTCTATCCCATTCATCATAAATCCCAATTCCAACAAAAACCAAACAAATTAAACCCACTACAACAAACACCGCAACAAGTACGTCTTTTGAACCAGATTTTTTAGGTGGAACGTTCGGGGTACTAGCTATTGGAGGTGAATCGTAAATAGTTTTTTCTGAATTTCCTCCTTCAAAAATAGTTTTATCCGAACCACTTCCCTCAAAAATGGTTTTATCTCCATTATTTGAATTAGAAGCATTCATTACTTGATTTCGAAAATCAAGGGTAGTTTGAAACCTGTTTTGTGGGTTCTTTTGAGTGGAAGTCTGAATTAAATGATCCCATTTCGTGTGCGTATAGGACAAAGGTTCATTTACAATTTTTGTTTGTAATTCAAAATTGGATGTTGATTTCGTATCATAAGGTTTATTACCGGTGACCATTTGCCAAAGTACAACACCCAAACTGTAAATATCAGAATGTAGAGTAACATTTCGGGTTTCTGTAACTTGCTCAGGGCTCATATACATGGGGGTTCCGAGTTGAGCACCTGTACCCGTACTTGTATATTCAGCAGATGTAGCATCCATAATTTTGGCAATACCAAAATCCATCAAGAAAAGGTTATTTTGATGATCCAACATAAAATTCGAAGGCTTCACATCACGATGCACCAAACCGTATTGATGCACATATGAAAGCGCATCGAGCATTTGTAAAAAAACTTCTTTTATCTGGAAATCGATCATTTTACCTTTTGAATCCAAGATTTCCTTCAATGTTTGCCCTTGAATACAATCCATTACAAAAGCCACCGTATCTCCATCTTCATATAAATCCCTTACTTTAACAATATTTCTATGGCTCATCTTGGCTAAATTGCGAGCTTCAGAAACAAAGCGTTTTCGGATATTTTCATTTTTAACAAGGTCTGAATTGAGTACCTTGACAGCCACTTTTTCGCCAGTTAAATTATGTTCTGCCATGTACACTATGGCCATACCACCGCGACCTAGCTCAGATTTCAACTCATAATTCAATAACTTTCTTCCAATCATCGATACCTTTTTTTAAACTGTTATTTTTTTAATCTACAAAGTGGAATTTTATTCAGTTTTTGTCCAATCACAACAGGAATTTGAGTTCCTCCGCTGTGCTGAATAACGGCTTTTCGCGTGTAAACAAATAATTCTCCAGCAGTAACGTATTTGTCCTTATTCAAATCCGCTGCCCCTCTCAAACCTCGCATCAAATAATACGAAAAAACACCTTGACGCAAGCCACCACTCTCAATTGACACTTCATTAGAAGACGAAGACAAGAATACAGCCAAGCGAGCATCTCTTAAGTTTTGCGTAGATTCATAATTAGACATATAGGTTTGCCCTGAACTTACGCTACCAGAATAGCAAGCATCTGCAATACACAATCGGTATTTCGCTTTCGATGATTTAAATATTTCCTTCACTTCGAAATGACTTAATGAATACGAATTTATATTGTAAGGAGCGAAAGATCCACGTCCACCATGCCCTGAGAAATAGAATATAATGTAATCATTTTCGTTCGACTTCGCAAAAATGCGTTTCAACTCTTCAACGATATTCGTATAACTTGCTTGTGCATCAATCAACAGCTTGGCTTCACCGTTTCGTATCTCATTTGGGAATGCTTTATTCAAGTAATTGTAGAAAATTCTAGCATCGTCATCCGAATAATTCAAATCAGAACCAACTCCCTCATAATCAGATATCCCCACAACAACCGCGAACATTCTTGGACGGGTTGACTTGCTTAGCTCGATATTACCAAAATTATTTGAAGTATCCGTTTGCGTATTCGAAACCTGAACTGTATCCGTGGAAATTTCCCAATCTGGTTGACCATTCACCCACTCGCCTTCAATTTTAGTTCCATCGGCTTTGGCTAATATTCCATAACCGTGAAATTTATTATTCTCAAATTGACCCGTATATTCATTACCACTTTTGAACTTATAAATTCCAAAAATTTTCTGATCTCCTGCATAATAGCCTTTGAATTCTTCTCCTGATTTATAGGTATACTTTCCGTAACCTTCACGCTTATTTTTGGAAAATCCTCCTTCGTAGATATCACCACTTTTATAGGTTAATATTCCTTGCTTACGTAGACCGTTCTCAAATAGACCTGTATATTGTGAATTATCCGGATAGATTACCTTTCCAGTTCCATTTTTGCAATCTCCTTCAACGCATTGAGCATGGGAAGAGAATTGAAAAATAAGAATTATTAGAGAAAAGCAATAAGTTTGAAAATTAACTTTGAAA
>JBIIHD010000311.1:0-2916 GCA_044236095.1 Crocinitomicaceae bacterium
CTTCCAAAAGGCAATTTTCAATTATCGCATTGTTTTCAGCATTTACGCCCCCACCATCTCTATAGCCTGAATTGAAACTAATATTCGAATTTTTTAAGATACTATTTCCAAACATAAAAATCCCCCCGCCATCTTCAACTGCAAAATTATAGGTAATTGTTGAATTGTCTACAATAGTATTTATACAGAAAATCCCTCCACTTTTGAAAGCGCTATTATTTTGAACAATACAATTATCAATGGATCCTCCATTTCCCAAAAATATTGCACCACCATTACCTCCTGTACTAGCATCGTTGTTTTTAAAATTAGATTTAGAAATAGTAAGCGTTGAATTTGAGTAAATACCAGCTCCATTTCCATTGGAACCGTTACAGCCACTACAGGTTGTTTTGCAGAATTGAAATAAACAATCACTTAACTTTATTTTAGTGAAATTATTAATGTACAATCCACCACCATTACCATTATTGAGGTAATTTAAATTTTTACCATGTAAAATTTTACAAAATATAATTTTAGAGGAGTCATTTGTAGTTGGGGTATTATCAAAACGAATTCCCCTCCACCCTAAAGTAGTGTCTTGTGCTAAGAAAGAAATTGAATCACCCATTGTACCCTCGGCTAATATCCTACCTTGTACAAACAATTGATATGATCCTTGAAAAATAACATTGACACCAGGGTCAATTGTTAAAGTTTGTCCATCAGGAATTATGATTGAACCTTGAATAATATATGGAGACCCAGCATTTGTCCAGTTTCCTGATACGGAACCCGCGGGCACAATAGTTTGTGCACAAAGTTTACCAATTATTCCAAAACCAGAAATGAGTAAAACAAGTAATAATTTCATCTTTTTTATTTTTACAAATGTATATTTATTTTAATTACGTGAGAAATCTTGTTTAGATAATTTATTTGTTTCAGCAAACAATTTTCTAATTTAGCACGATTAAAAATTATGAAAAACACTAACCGAATATTGCTTATTTTATTTTTCATTGTTTTTTCGTTTAAGTTATATTCTCAAGATTCTTCATATAAATCATTAAAAAAATTGTATGATGCTTTTCAAAATCAAGGAGAACAAGATAGTTCGCTTCATTATGCGCAAAAAATAAATAAGTGGGTTCAAAAAAATTGGAGTGATACTAGTTTATACTATGCTGTAAGTTATCGGTATATTGGGAATTGTTTTTTAGCCATGAACAAGCTTGATTCAGCTCAGTTTTACTATGATATGTCAATTCAACAACTCAAAATTCAGAAAAGAGAATTTCATTCTGATTATGCAACATGTTTGAATAATATTGGCAATTTAAAACGAGATTTAGGGGATTTAATTACTGCAGAAACTTATTTGACTAAAGGTCTAAATTTAAGATTGAAATTATTTGGAGAAAATCATTCAGATGTGGCGGCTAGCTTTAATAATTTAGGCATTCTGTATTACAACATGTTGAACTTTAAATTGGCAGAAGAAAATTATTTAAATTCCTTGAAAATTAAATTGAATTTAACCGGAAATCAAAATACGGAATATGCTTCAAGCCTAAATAATCTTGGAAATTTATATGCTGAAATGGGTAAATACGATAAAGCCGATTCTTGTTTTAAAAATTCCTTTGATATCTTCAATAGTCAACTAGATAGTTTACATCCATACCGAGCTGTTATTCTTGAGAATTATGGCAATTATCATTATGAATTAGGTAATTTTAAAACTGCTAAATTTAACTATGAAAAATGTTTTTCAATTCGAAAAAAAATATTTTCTGAAGAGAATCCAGAATTTATTTCAGGGTTAATTAATTTGGGTGCGCTTAGCGTTAAATTAGCTCAATTTAGTGAAGCAGAATCATACTTAAATCAAGCTTCCATTTTTGTGAAAAAAAAATCAGCTGAGGATAGTCTGATGTATGCTCTTATTCAAAACTCTTTAGGGAATCTCTATTTTGAAAAAGGGGATTATAAAAAGGCCGAATTATATTATCAAAGCGCTTTAGATATTAGGGGAAAAGTAGTTGGTGTTTATCACCCAGATTATGGGATGAGCTTGGGATGTTTGGGAAGTTTAAACGAGAAGATTGGAGATTTTGATAAAGCACATTCGTTTTATAAGCAGGCACTTGAAATAAGAAGAAAATGCTACGGAAAAGATCATCCGCTTTATGCTACTTCCCTCAACCAATTAGCTGATTTTTTTATGAATGTGGGGGAATTAGAACAATCACTAATTTACTTAGACAGTACCACTAAAATTAGAGTTAAAATAGTAGGAGATAAACATCCAGATTATGCCTCAAGCTTGATTAGTGTCGGTCTTTTGTGTCTTAAGAAAAATGATTTTAAATGTGCGAAAAAATATTATCAAGAAGCACTAGAAATTCGATTAAATGCTTTCGGAAAAAACCATCCAACATGTGCAAACAGTTTTAATAACCTTGGAGTTTTATTTTATTCGATGGGAGATCTAAAAAAAGCTCAAGATTTTTATGTTCAAGCACTTGAAATAAGAGAAAAAACATTGGGCTCATTTCATATAAGTTACGGAATTAGTCTTAATAATCTTGGTAATTTAAATGCAGATTTAGGTAATTTTAAAGATGCTAAATCATATATTGAGTCAACCATAAAAGTTTTTGAAAAATCTTTAGGAAAATCTCATCCTTATTATATATCGTCTATCAATAATTTAGGGACAATATGCCTTGAATTGGGAGATAATAAAACCGCTGAAGAAAATTTTCTTTTAGCAGAACAACTTTTGATATCCTCGTTTAACTATGATACAGTAGAAATAGCCAATATTTATAACAATTTAGGGATTTTATATCGAAATATTGGTGATTTCACAAATTCATACATTTTTCTTAAAAAAGCTTTGGATTTCAGGGAAAATTTTTTTTCAGA
>JBIIHD010000019.1:0-9453 GCA_044236095.1 Crocinitomicaceae bacterium
AGATATTTTCAACAGTAGGTGAACCATACCATTATAATTCAAGATCTGTAAAAAGAACTAATAATGATGATGATTCTAAATATTTAGACACGAATAATAACTTACCTTTTTAATTATGTTAATACCATATAATCAATTATCTGAAGAACAAAAAGGAGTAATCAGACGAATATCAAGAGAGTCTGGAAACTTGTTTGTGGAAGGTCCTCCAGGATCAGGTAAAACCTTAATTAGTCTCTATACCTTGGTAGACATTATCCGAGAAAGCAATGTAAAACCCTTTCTAATTATTTATAATCAAAGCCTTTATGGTTATTTATCCTCGGCGTTAAAAGAATTAGGTATTCAAGATAATTTAACCATTGTTACAAAAGATAAATTCTTTTGGGATAAAGCAAGAAATGAATATGGAATTCCATCTCCAGATAGCAAATTGGCGTATATGGAGAAATACAATTATTTATTAGATAATCTATTGGTACAAAATATCAGAAAAGAATATGATGTAACAATAATAGATGAAGTACAAGATATAAATAAAAAAGAATGGGAACTCATACAGAAGTTATCTAAACGTGTGTTGGCTCTTGGTGATTTCAACCAAGGAGTTTATAAAACCGATTTGACTAAATCCATTGTTTCTAGTTCCGGAATATTTGAAAGGTTAACCAAGATTTTTAGATTCCACAGAAATATTGCTAAAATCGCTCAAATATTTTCGAGAAACAATGAAGATTTAGAAAATAAAGTTTCTATCGATTCATCAACAGTTCCAAAATTAATTGATGTCAAAGAAGATTCCGAGTTTAAAGAAATTGGTAATATTCTAAAATCAATTTCAGCATATAGACAACGTGTTGGTGTAATTTGTCCAGATAGAGAAATTCTTGAAAATTTAAGTACTTACCTGAATGAAAATAAAATTGACAATAAGTACTATACCGAAAATAGAGATTTAAGAACCCATGACTTTTCATCAAAAACCCCCCTATTAATTTCATGTTTTAGTTCAAAGGGTTTAGAATTTGAAAATGTAATTGTATTCGGATTTAATAAATCAAACGAAAAGATTATAAAACTCATCAATGAAGGAAAATTAAAAGATGTGATATATGTCAGTATTACACGATCTAATAAAAATTTATACATTATCAGAACTGAGAATACCGTAGATGAGTTAAAGAATTTAAAAGTAGAAAATCCTAATACTGGCAATAATTTAGAATTGGACGATATATTTTAAGGTATAAATATGGAATTATTAATAACATTAAAAGAGTCAGAGGACCTAATATTTAATCGACAATTAATACTTGTTGATCACCGAATGGGTATTGAGAATATTAAGGATAATCTCTGTGTAAAGGTAGAGTTTTCAAAAGACGAATTAATCTTAATTGAAGGAGGATTTATTTTATTGTTTTCTTCAGTAACTCAATTCGAAATTCCTGAAAAAGACTTTAATTTATTTTTTAATCATTACCGAATTCCAAAGGGTTATTTGAAACCGATCAAACGAAACGTACGTGATAAAATTGGAAAAACGGATTTGCCATTTTTTAATAAAGACATAGATTTTTCTAATTATTTACCCTTAAGAAGTGGTTTGGTTGGACTATATGACTTTACCATTAAAAACAGTTCAAATAATGATATCAAAAAAGGATTCCATGAATTGATTTCAACTTTTAATGAGATTAGCGATTTTAAAAGTGATTTTCTTAAAATCGTTTTTTCATCCAAAGACTTCCCATTACTTGTCATTAATATGGATCGTTTCGTTCCTGATAATTTTTATCGTATTGTATGGTGGGGGAAAATAATTAAGGATAATTTACTTGGGAAAATTGAGAATATTGATGATTCAAGAATTAGTGAGATTTCCTTATGGTTGAAATCGTTTTTAAATTTTGAAAACATAAACTATTCAGAGCTATTAAACAATGCACCAGAGGAATTTGATGAAGAATATGACTTTATTGTAGGTTATTACATAGCAATTTTGAATTTTGAGTTAATTAAACAAAATGATAATTTTTTCAGTGAACTGTACTCCAATAACAATTTTAAAAGAAAAGGAAATATAATCTGTTGGTCAGTATTTTTTTACTCAATATTTAACACTGAGATTCCTTATCTCTATTTTATAAGATCCTTGAGGAAAGACATTTATGAAATTGAAAAAATATCGTATCACTTTGGAAATAAGAATCTTGAATATCAAGATAAAAACTACAGATTTTTTAATTACGAAATTTCTAAAAACACAATTATTACGGAATATCTCTCACTTACAAGAAATACTAAAAACACCATTATTGAAGAAATTGAATATTCTGAGATATTGCCTAAAATCAAAAACAATTTATGTTACGAAAACTTAAAAAACATAGTTTTCGAAATGGAACCAAATTACTACGAACAGAAGAAAATTAACTTTTGCTTTAGTAATAAGGACGGTTTTACACTAAGTTTGGTTAAAAGTGTAAATTTTGAAAACTTGGTTTTCTATTGTGACACTGAACCAACAACTTATTTGTATCTGAAATTACTAAAAGGGATAAATGTTAAACCAATTAACAAATTAATTAATCCAAAGAAAAAAGTTCTAGTTGGGTTTATTGAGAATAACCATGATACACCAATGATGTTTAGATTATATGCTTCGTTAATCAAATCATCGAAAAAGAAATTATTTGATAAAATTCTTGTAGTATTTATGGTTGATTTAGATCAAGAAAAGTTGCATTCATTAGAATTTGACACCTTCATTAGACAAGAACAAATAAGAATTTCGGATTTATTTAATCAAGACATAGAACTGATTATTCGAAATAAAAGAAATCCAAGTAAGGTTGAGATTAAACGTAATATAAACAATGTTTTATCAGACTATACGATTCATGAAATCGAAGTAATTGATGAAAATTTAGATGAAGAGAAGGCTAGTTGGATTATAGAATCCGGAACCGATTATTGGATTAGTAAACCCAATCAAAATCTAAGTTCTTTCTTGAACATGGACATAAAGTAACTCTTCTCAATTTAATTTAGTAAATGAACAAAATAACTGAAGCATTAGAAAAACTTTTCACCAAACACCGGGTGATATTCTGGTATGATGAAAAGCAAGAATTACTCGATCAATACACCGATGTAAACCTGGTTGATGTTATTAAATTACACGTTCAAAATGATGAATTCGAGGTAAAACATAACATTGTAATTCAAAATCCAGATAAAAACTTCCTTTTGTATTTCACTCAGGAGAAACCAGACAATGAGGACAATTGGTTATTGGATTTAGAATTGGCACATCATGTTTTTCATACCGATCAAGAAGCAATGTTTCTTCAGGAAATGGGATTAGGATACCACTTAAAAGATTTAGTATCATCTCATATTGAATTCTTCAAATCCAAAGAAAGAAGAGTAAAATTAAAGGAATATTTAGGTGATGGGGATAGCTTTAATGATATCCGATACAAGATGTTGGCAATAATGTTTGGGACAGAAAACATTAATCTAGCAACCTACATTCATACCCATGGATCTTCTTTTGTAGATGGAAACGAGAAATATGAAAAAGATCTAGATCGTTATAATTTATCTGATTTTTATTGGAGTGAAATTCACCGAAAATTCAATTATCAGAGTACCAATCCTACGGTTTATGATTTTTTACTAGAGGTTTTTAATAACAATTTTGTTCTCGGTACAAAAACCAATATATCTAAAGAGTCACGACTTTTGCTTTCACTTTGGAAAGACACTATCAGGTTCAGAGAGTATTTTGGATCATTATCTGAAAAAATATCAATAGATACAGACGTTGAGGGGAAATTAAATCATTCAGAGATTGATGAAATTTGGAATGATGATTTATTTAAATTGGTAGATTATAAAATTATACACTCTTTAGTCATTCAAATAAGTAACGAAACCATTTCCGTAGATAGGGTAAATCAGATTGTAAAACAAAGAGAAAATAAGTTTTGGTTTCGTGAGGTAGATCACCTATACAATTGTCTTCAAGTAGCTTCGCAATTAATACAAAATATCCGGAAACACTCGAACAAGACCTATAATACATTTAATGAGGGCATTCACGATTATTCTAATCACTTATATGAAATTGACTTACAATATCGAAAGTTCATCTGGAGTTACCGTAAGTCGGGTCAAAATAGAATCTTATCTGAATTAGCACATAAAATAGAGAAAATATACTCGAACGATTGGTTGTTGACATACAATGATAATTGGCAAACAATAATCGATCAAATGACCGGTTGGGATATTGATTCAACCCTAAGTCAAACCAATTTCTTTAACCGAAATATAAAGCCAAGAGTAGAAAAAAAACAAAGAATTTTTGTAATAATTTCAGATGCGTTAAGGTATGAATGTGGGGTGGAATTAACGAAAAGACTTCAGTCTGAGAATAGGTTTGAAGCACAAATTCAACCGATGGTGTCTAATATTCCGTCATATACTCAATTGTGTATGGCTTCCCTTTTACCACATTCTCAATTGAGAATTCAGGAAGGAACAGATCTTGTAAATGTCGATGGTATTTCATCCAGTGGAATTCAAGGTCGATCTAAAATATTACATACAATCTCTGGTGACAGATCAACAGCTATTAACGCTTCGGACTTCATGAAAATGAACTCCTCCAATGAAGGGAAAGAATTTGTTAAGAACTACGATGTTATTTACATCTATCACAACAGGATAGATAAAACAGGAGATGATAAAACCACAGAAGAAAAAGTATTTGATGTAGTTGAGGAGGAATTAATGTACTTACTCGAGATTCTGAAGAAGATCAATAACATGAACGGATATAATATGATTATTACTTCAGATCATGGATTCGTCTATCAACATCATGAATTAGATGAGAGTGATTTTACAGAATCAACTTATTCTGGAACTCTTTGGAAAGAGAATAGAAGATTTATTATTGGTAAAGAGATAACTTCAGACAAATCAACAAAACACTTTAAAGGACAGGATTTAAATCTAAATGATGACATCGATGTTTTGTTCCCTAAATCAATAAATCGTTTGAGAATTAAGGGTTCTGGGTCACGTTTTGTTCATGGTGGTACAACTCTTCAAGAAATCGTTGTACCATTAATTAAAATAACAAAGACAAGACAAGACACTACATCACAAGTTGAAATTGATATTATCAAATCCACCGATAAGATTACAACCAATATTCTTCCCGTATCATTTATTCAAATTAATTTGGTTTCTGATCAAGTACTCCCAAGAACAATCAGAGCTGTAATTAAAACGGAGGATGGTGAAGAAATCTCTGATCAATTCAGATTTAATTTTGATATTGATAATGGAAGTGAACGACAAAGAGAAGTGAAACATAGATTCCAATTAAGTTCAAAAGCGAGTGGAAAATACAAAAACCAAAGAGTGAAACTTGTACTTGAAGAGCCTTTAGAAGGAACTTCCAAATGGAAACCATATAAAGATTACTTCTACACACTGAACATCTCATTTACTAATGATTTTGATGAGTTTTAAAAATGAAAGAACTAGATAAAAAACTAAATGAAAATTTTGCGGGAAAGGTTGTCCGTAAAGACCTCACTAAATTGGTAAAGGGAAACGCTATTGTCCCTATTTATGTCTTAGAGTATTTACTTGGACAGTATTGTGCTACGAGTGACGAAGAGACAATTACAGAAGGCGTTGAAACTGTAAAATCAATAATATCGAAACATTTTGTTCATCGTGATGAAGCTCAAATCATAAAATCAACAATCAGAGAAAAGGGTTCTCACAGAATCATTGATAAGGTGTCGGTCAAATTAAATGATAAGGATGACCAATATGAGGCTTATTTCGCTAATCTTGGTTTGAATAGAATTCCTATTTCAGATGACGTTATTCGACAACATCAGAAACTTTTAAGTAGTGGTGTGTGGTGTATATTAACTATGGGTTATGTATCTACGGATGAAAAAGGAACTGTTCCCTGGGTAATTGAATCGATAAAACCTATCCAAATCTCAATAAGTGACTTAGAAGAATTTAAAGAGGGTCGAAAACACTTTACTAAAGAAGAATGGATTGATGTTTTATTACAAACAATGGGGTTAAATCCAGATGAATTTACTTTCAGATCCAAATTATTACAATTAACTAGATTAGTACCTTTTGTTGAGAATAATTATAATCTAATCGAACTTGGACCAAAGGGTACAGGTAAGTCCCACATTTTCTCTGAATTATCTCCACATGGAATGCTAATTTCCGGGGGGGAAGTATCAAAAGCTAAACTTTTCGTAAACAATAGTAATGGGGAGATAGGATTGGTTGGTTACTGGGATGTTGTTGCGTACGATGAATTTGCAGGTAAAACAAAGAATACAGATCGTGGACTAGTTGATATCATGAAAAACTACATGGCGAATAAATCTTTTTCTAGAGGTACACAAGTATATGGGGCTTCTGCTTCCATGGTTTTCGTCGGTAATACAGATCATAGTGTACCATATATGTTAAAACATTCTAACTTGTTTGATGCTCTTCCAAAAGACTATTACGACACTGCTTTTTTGGATAGAATTCACGCTTATCTTCCTGGTTGGGAAGTACAGAAGTTGAGAAATGATATGTTTACCTCCGATTACGGATTCATAGTAGATTATCTCGCTGAAATACTAAAAGAGTTAAGAAAAGAAGACAAGACAAATGAATACTCAAAGCACTTTGAACTGTCAGACACAATAACAACAAGAGATAAGACCGCAATAACAAAGACGTTCGCTGGATTATTAAAAGTTATCTATCCTCATGGTGAAGCGTCTGAAATAGAAATGAAGGAACTCTTAGATTTTGCCATTGAATGTAGAAAAAGAGTCAAGTTACAGTTGCAAAATATGGATGAGACTTTTGAGGAGGTAGATTTTAGTTATTTAGTTAAAAGTAGTGGCAAACGTGTTGAGATCGAAACATTGGAAATACTTGAACACTCAACACCAAAAATTGAAGTCATTGCAGAATCTGAAGTTGAATCACCTAAGGACACAAAAGAGAAAGAAGTGAAGGGTCTAATTTTGGAACCTGGTCAAAAAATAGTGAGAGACAACCAATCGGGGATTTCGTATGACAATCTTTTTGGGGCTTACCTTATTGGTGCAACAACAATTGAAATAACAGACCCATACATTAGATTACCTTATCAGTTGAGGAACTTCATGGAATTCACAAAACTTATTTCCGAAAAAAAGGATCCAGACACAGAAATTAAATTAAATCTTATCACAAGTAATAATGAAGATTACATTGATGGAGCAAAGGATGCGTTCGAACAAATGACTTATTCCTTAGAATCAATTGGAATTAATTTTTCATATGTGTTTGATGATAACATTCATGACAGATCAATCCTTTTGGATAATGGTTGGAAAATAGTTCTAGGACGTGGTTTAGACATCTGGCAAAAAACGGGGGGATGGTATGATGTTAACGAATATATCCAAGAAAAAAGATTGTGTAAGGCTTGTGAGATTACCTTTCTGAAATCCAAGTAATTTATTTAGACTTATGAAATTTATAACAAGAGAAAAAATAAACGAGAGCTTAAAAGAGATTTTTAAATACTCTAAAAAACAAGTATTCATTGTTACTCCTTATATAAAGTTACATGACGAAGTGAAGAACGAACTAAAACGTTTGGAAACAAAAGATAAGGTACATGTCAAAATATTATTTGGTAAGAACTCATCTGATAAAGTAAAAAGTCTCCCATTAAGTGATTTGGAATTTCTAAAAAATATCAGAAATATAGATATTCGATTTGAAGAGTCATTACATGCCAAATTTTACTGTAACGAAAAGTATGGTATCCTTACATCAATGAATCTTCATTCATACTCACAGAATAATAATATTGAAACTGGTGTAATATTCAAAAAAACGGACAGAGTTTATAAAGAATCACTGGCTTATTTTGATCAGGTTTTTTTTAATGCTGAATGGTATTACTCCAAAACACCAACCTATAAAAAAATATTTTTTGGATTATTTAAAAGGTATGAAGGGTCACAAGAAACCGTCAACTTTAAAGAACCAACTAAAATTACCTCCATTTCAGATCAGAAAGGATTTTGTATAAGATCTGGGTATAAAATCCCACTTAATCATAAAATGCCGTATCATATAAAATTTTATAAAAAATGGATAGTGACAGGTAACGTGAACTATGAAGAAAATTATTGTCATTTTTCGGGAAAGAAAAGTAACGGTAAAACAAATTTTCTAAAACCTATTTTACCAAGCGAATGGGAAGAATATAATAAAATTTACAAGCGTTCTAAATTTGCTGATAGAACTGAATAGGTTGATATTGATTTTTAATTTGGATAAATCCTTTAATATAACGACCTCAAAAAGAACTATATTTTCCGTGTGAATTTACCTCATCAATATTATCTCTAAATATTGATTGGAATCTGTATCAATTTTCCATTTTTTCTTTCAAATGCTATTTTAAACCTCATCCAAAACCCATTTTCCTTGCATCTGGCAAAAGATTTTAACCAATGTCATGGAATTACAAAGCCAATATCGAGATCATTTGCCCAGTCCAAAATCCTATAATAAGGGTGGTTAGTAAATTAACTTCTTTAGATTCTTAAAATGTAATAAAATCAGCTAATGCCCGTTGCTAGGGCGTTATGAAAAAAAGAAACTTCCACATAGACCATTTACGTTTACGATTTCTATATCGAATCCATATTCAAAAATTAGAATTAACACCACCTGAAATTGACGAATATTCCATCCTAATGGAGTTTTTGGGAAGAGACCTTCCAACCAATCATTTTGACATCAAAACGGATTACAAGAAGTATTCCTTTATCCGATATTGTAGAACAAATAATAGATACAAAGAGATCCCCTTTGATATGGTAGTTAGTTTTATCAATATCCAAGAGAATTTGAATTAAAACCTCGAAATTATGAGTTTATACAACAGTTTTGAATTATATGAAATGAATAAATCATTATTCAATTCCTTTGACAAGATTAAAATGGAATTAGATAGAGGAGAGAATTCAAATTTTCAGGAGTATTTAGATTATTACAATGAAATTTATCCTGGTCATTCTGATCCCGTTGAAGAAATAAAAAGGTCATTTTATGAAATGGCTTTTTGTATTGAAGTACGAAAAACAACCAAATATTTTCATTTAGAAAGGGAAGAATTGAATCGTTTTTTTGATAAATTTTGGAAATCCCAATGTTAAAATGTTTTACAGATTGTTTTACAGACGGGTTTTTTGGACACAAAAAAACCCTTGTAAGTCATTGATTTACAAGGGTTTAACACTTTTAACCTGGCGGTCTGGACGGGTGAACAGTCCAATATGTAAATATCTGTAAATCAAACCTTTAAAGTGAGTGAAAATGCCC
>JBIIHD010000314.1:0-2908 GCA_044236095.1 Crocinitomicaceae bacterium
CGGCGCTCATCAAAAACAAAATTCTTGCCTATAAACTTATTTTCAACTCCTTCAATTATGCAATCATTAGCATATTTTATTATACCGCCCTCCAATTGGTGAACGTTTTTGAAACCACGATGTTTAAACCATGCTGAAGCTTTTTCACATCGAATTCCTCCAGTGCAGTACATCACCAAATTTTTATCTTCGTTTCCTTTTAAATACGTTTCTTCAATAAAAGGTAGAGACTCTCGAAATGTATCAACATCCGGTAAAATAGCTCCTTTAAAATGTCCAACCTCCGATTCATAATGATTTCTGAAATCAATAAGAATTGTTTCAGGATCAGAAATCAACTCGTTAAACTCTTGAGCTTTTAAATGAATTCCCTTATTAGTTACATCAAATGTTTCATCATTCAATCCATCTGAAACGATTTTGTGTCGGACCTTAATTTTCAATTTCAAAAATGGAAATTCAGCCTCCGAGTCATCAACGGAAAAATTTAACCTAATTCCATTTAGGAAATCAATTTCGTATAATTCATTTATAAACTGATCGAGATATTTGTGTGGAACAGAAATCTGAGCGTTTATTCCCTCAGTGGCTACGTAAGTTCTTCCAACAACATCTAATTTTGACCACATTTGAAACAAGTGATCTCTAAAAATTTGAGGATTTTCGATTTTTGCGTATTGGTAAAATGAAATAGTGACAAACTTATGTCCACTATGACGCAATTTTTCTTCTAAATCCTCTTTGCTTAAGGTATTCCACAGTTGCATGCTATGTATTTTTTTAAGTTAAGAGTAAGCAAATTTATGAAAAAAAATCAGAAAAGAGACTTTATTTCGTCTCAAAAATCAATCCCGAAATAATCTCTGGAGCAAGGTATTTGTTGGCAATTTCAATGATTTCTTCAGCAGTAACTTTGTCAATTCCATCACGGATTTCTTGCAGTGTGTCAATTTGATTAAATAAAAGTAAACTCTTGCCAAGTCCAATCATTAATCCGGAATTACTATCTAAACTTAAAGCCAAATGACCTTTTAATTGTTGTTTAGCTTGGTGAAGCTGAAGCGTTGTTAATTTTATTTCTCTCAATTTTTTGAGTTCTTTCTCTACTAAATTTAGGGACTTGTTCAAATATTTTTGATCCGTCCCTAGGTAAACACTCCAATAGCCAGTATCAGAATAGGGTGTGTAATTTGCCTCAATATTGTATGAATATCCATATTTTTCTCGCACGGATAGTGTTAACCTGGAGTTCAAAGCCGGCCCCCCTAAAATATTGATTAATAAATTCATCCCTTTGCGTTCCTCGTTTGAATAACTTGGTGCTATTGATCCAATTATTGCGTGCGCCTGATAATTTGCCTCTTTAGTAATTCTTTTAAATGGTTTATAGGATGTAAATTCATTATGAAGCTTTTGTTTATTACCTTTTCTAAAATCACTAAAATACTTTTCAAGTAGTTTTTGAAATTTCACCAATGGAACCGCGCCAACATAAGAAATCACGCCATTTTCGGCAGTCAATAATCGTTCTACATACTCATTTAATTCTTTGGAGCCAAAGGAATTAACACTTTCTTTAGTTCCAAGAATGTTGTTCCCTAAGGGATGATTTTCAAACATCAACGCGTCAAAATCATCGAAGATTTTATCACTCGGACTATCCAAATAGGAATTAATTTCGTCCAAAATAATTTCTTTTTCTTTGTCAATTTCTTTTTGTGGAAATATCGAATTCATTGAAATATCAGCAAGTAATTCGACCGATCGCTCTGTATGTTCGTTGGTAAATGAGGCGTGAATACACAATTCTTCTTTGGAAGTAAATGCGTTCAACTCCCCTCCTACTGAATCCAATCTACTTAAAATGTGAAAAGGCTTTCGCTTAACCGTTCCTTTGAATAAACAATGTTCAAGGAAATGTGCCAATCCAACTTCCTCTTTTTCCTCGTAACGTGAACCTGCTAAAAATGTCAGGCCAAGATGAGAAACATAGGAATGGGCATACAAGTACACAACGCGCATTCCATTGGATAATTGAAAACAAATTGGATGTAACTCCTGCACTAATTAAGGATTTTTACGATACATTTTCCACGATACGTCTACTTTTTCATACACAATTCGATCATGCAATCTAGAGGGTCTTCCTTGCCAAAACTCAATGATATTTGGAACAAGTCCGTATCCACCCCAATGTTTTGGTCGAGGAATAACATCGTTAAATTGACTTTCAAATTCAATAAATTTTGATTCCAATGCTGAACGGTCTTCCAATAGTTCAGATTGAGCAGACGCCCAAGCTCCTAATTGACTCTCTCTTGGTCTGGAAGCAAAATACGCATCACTTAATTGAGAAGCAATTTTCGAAACTTGGCCTTCAATTCTTACCTGGCGTTGAAGACCGGGCCAAAAAAACAACATGGATGCATTCGGATTAGATACTAACTCACGACCTTTTTGACTAAGATAATTCGTGTAAAAGACAAATTGATTTTCAACTATTTCTTTCAAGTAAACAATTCTTGAACTAGGTTGTAAGGTATTCTGATCGCAAGTTGACAAAACGAGAGCATTGGGTTCTTTTTCCTCATTTTTAATAGCCTCGTTAAACCAAATCTCAAATAACTCAAAAGGCGTTTCAGGAAAAAAATCAGTTAATTTTCCAGAATCAAAATCTTTGTGATCATTTCGAAATTCGTCTAAAAAACTAACCATTTACTCCTCGTTATCGTGTTCGTCAATGACTTCACTTTCAATTTCATCATCCACATCACTTCCAGGGGCAGAATAAAAGTTTCCTCCACTCGGTAGATCCTCTATTGGTTCTTCAAACTTTGGGGTTTCTTTTTCTAAAATACGAGATTGAGGTTTCTCCTCCCCTTCATCATTAAACGGAAAAATTTCGACA
>JBIIHD010000313.1:0-2908 GCA_044236095.1 Crocinitomicaceae bacterium
CAGGTCTATCAAGATTTTTTTCGAAACGCAAATCTCTATTTGTGAGAATTCCTTTTAAAATTCTTTCATCATCAATAACCGGAATCCCTCCAATGCTGTATTCTTTCATTAAATCCAAGGCATCTTTAACCAAGGCATCCTCTAATAAAGTAATTGGATCGATAATCATTCCGCTTTCTGATCTTTTTACCTTCCTTACATGAGTTGCTTGCATTTCAATACTCATATTTTTGTGGATGACACCTATTCCTCCTTGTTGAGCAATAGCAATTGCCAATGTCGATTCGGTAACTGTATCCATTGCAGCAGAGATGATTGGAGTATTTACTTGAATATTTCGAGTGAAATTACTTTTAAGTTGAACATCACGCGGAAGAACTTCCGAATATGCTGGAACTAAAAGCACATCATCATAGGTCAAACCTTCTGTTACTTGTGATAAATTCTCTAAAGACATCTGAATCTATTTTAGGTATAAATTCTGGCAAATGTACGTAAATCGAATAACTTTTAAAAGTATTGTTGAAACTAAGAAAAAGAACTTTAACTTTATTTTGAATAGTAAACTTTGTAATAAAAAACTATTTTTATTCTCGATTCTTCTAATTTTACAGATATGAATTTTCATTCGAAATTACCACATATTGGAACAACGATTTTTACAGTGATGTCCAAGTTGGCGCTTGATCATAATGCTATTAATCTTTCCCAAGGCTTCCCAAATTTTCCAATAGACCCGGTTTTGGAAGAAATAGTCCGAAGAAAGGTTGCTCAAAATGTACATCAATATGCCCCAATGCCAGGTTTGCCAATTTTGTTGGATCAAATAAGTGATTTAGTTTACAAGCAATATCATCGTAAAACGAATTCTCAAACTGAACTTTTGGTAACCGCCGGCGCAACGCAAGCTATTTTTACAACCATTCAGGCATTGGTTCATGCAGAGGAAGAGGTAGTGATATTGGATCCAAGTTACGATTGTTACGAATCTCCGGTTATTTTAGCGGGAGCCAAACCTGTTCGAATTCCCTTGGATGAACATTTTTTGCCTGACTGGGAGCGAATTCGAGGAGTTGTTTCAAATAAAACGAGATTGATAATAACCAACAACCCACATAATCCAAGTGGAACCATGTGGAAAAAAGAAGATATTTTGGAATTAGAAAGGCTCGTAACTGATTTTCCAAATCTTTTAGTTTTATCTGATGAAGTATACGAATTTATTCATTTTGAAAGCAAACACTTTTCGGTAAATGAATCGGAGATTTTAAAAGATCGATCAATTGTAGTTTCATCGTTCGGAAAAACATTTCACATTACGGGTTGGAAAATTGGATATATGGTAGCTCCGGCGATTTTTATGAGTGAAATTAAGAAAGTGCACCAGTTTTTGGTTTTTTGTGTAAATAGTTTAGCTCAAGCATCACTAGCCGAATATATTAATTTCGTTGATGTATCTGCCCTTGGACAATTCTATCAACAAAAACGAGATGATTTCAGGTCTAAAATGAAAAACAGCCGTTTTGAACTACTCCCTTGTGAAGGAACGTATTTTCAATTGGCTAAATACGATGCAATTTCAGATGAAAACGACATTGAATTTGCAAAAAGACTTGTTCTCGATTTTGGAGTGGCTACTATACCTCTTTCTGTGTTCAATGCGGACGGCGAAGATCGAAAGATTCTCCGTTTTTGTTTCGCAAAAGATGAAAACACGATTCAACAAGCAACAGATAAATTATGCAAGATTTGAATTTAACCTTTATTCAGACAAATCAGTTTTGGGAGGACAAACTCGCAAATCTTTCTATGTTTGAGTCCTATTTTAATCAAATCAGAGGAACACACTTAGTTGTCTTGCCTGAAATGTTTCATACAGGTTTCAGTATGTCTACTGAAAAATTGGCTGAAGATTGGAGTCAATCAGAAGGGATTAATTTTCTTAAAATATGGGCTAGCAAATTAAATTCTGCCATTTATACATCCATGATAATTAAAGAAGAAGGTAAAATTTACAATCGAGGGGTTTTTATTTATCCAAATGGAGAACTAGTAAAGTATGACAAGCGAAAATCCTTTGGTTTAGGAGGAGAGGATAAATTTTATACTGCGGGAAACCAAGAAGTAATAGTTGATTGGAAGGGTTGGAAAATCAATTTGCAAATTTGCTATGATTTGCGTTTTCCGGAGTTGGTACGAAATCACATGGAAGCTGACTCTGCTGCGTATGACATCATTTTATATGTAGCCAATTGGCCCCAAAAAAGAATTCTCCACTGGGACACTTTATTAAAAGCAAGGGCAATTGAAAATCAATGTTATGTTGCTGGAGTTAACCGGGTGGGTATTGATGGAAATGCATTAGAATATTCCGGGGGATCAGCTGTTTACAATGCTCTTGGAGAAAAAATTTGTTTTGCAGAAGATTTTCAAAATCAAGTGAAATGCATTACACTGAATAGTATGAATTTGAAAGAAACTCGTGCGAATTTACCTTTTTTGAAAGACAGATAGCTTTTTTCTTTACTTCTTTGTATATTTGGCCTGAAAAAAATTATTCTATGAAAAAACTTATACTTTCTCTTTCTCTTTTTGCAATTTCTGGAGTGTTTGCTCAAAAAAATGCACGAATTTATGAATTGGACCAATTAATTTTAAAGGATTCGAAATCTGAAAATACCTCAGCTGCAATCACTGAGAAAACCATATCAACTTTATGGCAAGATAATTTTTCTGATCCTGCAACATGGACAATTGATAACAGTGGTCAAACGGGTGCAACTTTCGGATGGAATATTAATAATTCATCACAAGGATGGTGGTCTGCAAATGGAATTTCTGCAACAGGAACGTCGGGAGGTAACAATGCTGAGTTAGTGAATGGTAATCCTACGTTAAGCCCTGCTAC
>JBIIHD010000312.1:0-2908 GCA_044236095.1 Crocinitomicaceae bacterium
CACGACGCTCTTCCGATCTAGCAGAAAGTCATCACCGAGTTATGATCATGGAAGTAATGGGTAGAGAAGCAGGCTGGATTGCATTACACACAGCGATTGCGGGCGGGGCTGAAATCTGTTTGATCCCTGAAATTCCATATACTATTGAAAAAATAATAGAACGAATTCAAAAACGATACAATTCAGGAAAAGGATTTGCTACCATTGTCATTGCAGAAGGAGCTAAATCGAAAACCGGAGAAATTACGTCTTCGGTTGGATCTTTGCATTCAGAACATGTTCGCCTAGGCGGTGTGGCATTTACGCTTGCTCATGAGTTGAAATCAAATGGATGCTTAGCTGAGATTCGCGAAACTGTTTTGGGGCATGTTCAACGTGGTGGAATTCCTATACCATTTGATCGTTATTTGGCAACTATGTTTGGCGCAAAAGCATTTGAAATGGCCCAAAAAGGTGATTTTGGAAGAATGGTTGTATTAAAAGGAAATCAATTTGAATCAGATTTACTTTCTGAAGTGTCAAAATCAACTAAAACAATTGACACTCAATCTTTTGAAATAAAAGCAGCAAAATCTATTGGGATTTCCTTTGGAGATTAGTATCTCGTTATCGCAGCAAATCCCTTGTATTTTTTCAGAGAACCATCCGGAAGAAAAACAACATCTCCCCCGTGATTGAGATTGGCTTCAATTATTTCATCGTAAATATCATCTACAACATCTTGCATATTTCTCTCTTCATCCCCTACCAAAATCAGTGAATTCTGTAAAACTCGAGCTGACTGAAAAAGATTTTCCTCTAAAAATAAGGTTTGTATTCTACCTTCCGGTATAGCATCCCATATTTCATTAATATCGCACAAATAATTTCCATTTGTAAGGGCTAATTCCAACTCTTCCAATCGTTTATTCTCTTTTTCAATACAATGTTTATGTAATACTTTCCATGCTTCTGAAACAATATTCTGTGCTGTTTCTTTCTCATGATTACCCTTTAAGTAAACCGGAAAAATGGTGTGTTTTTGATCTGCTATTTTAAGGTATTCATGTAAATTAGATGCTTCCGTGCAAATAAATACAGGTAAAACATGTAAATACCTTATCGCATTCACCTCTTTGTCAATTCGATTAAAAAACTCTGATAAATATTGAGTTTGAACACTTGCATTTTTCTTTTCCTTCACCAATATGGGATAAAGCCCAACATTTTCAATAGGGAAAGGCTTGCCAATTTCCTGAACGAATTTATCGCTTAGAGCTTCAATCAATCTGGCTTTTTTTTCGGTAAGAACCAAAACGAAATAATTTGTTTGCAAATGTAATGCTCTAATTAAATCACGTGTGGCAAAGGTAGTATCGATTACAACACGATTTCCAACTGAAATTGGCAACCTAGTATAAGTAGCAAAATCCTCATTAACAAATAACAATAAACTTTCTTGATTTTCGAGATGATTAATTGACTCTTCCAATTTCTTTAATTTCTCGGTTAATATTGCTGTACGTTCTTTCGTTTCAAAAGTAAGTAACCTCGCATTTGCTTGTTGAATCAAATTTTTTAATGCAATTCGATCTTGTAATTTATCTGGTTTTTTTCTGTGAGTATTAACTATAATAGTAATGCAAATATCTGAATTAATGTCTTTTACGAGTTGAAGAGTGTTGTCCATATTTATCTTATTGTTTTCTGAAACGAATTTCTTTCAAGAAGACCAATAAAATGTTATACAAAATGGAAGAAAAATTGTATCTAACTTAAATTGTCATTTATATTTGCTTGAAGAAATCATTTATGTCTTTAAATTGTTATTATTTAAATAAAATTATTCTTTACCAAGCATAACAAAAGCGCTTTTTTTTCGTCTAACTTTGAGTATGAAATTTCGAATCCTCATAATTCTATTTTTTCTGAGTTTTTCAGTGAGGGCATCGCATATCATTGGTGGTGATATTTATTACGATTATTTAGGTAATAATCAATACCGTTTTTTTATCACGCTATACCGAGATTGTTTTTCAACAGGAGCAGAGTATGATAATCCGCTCAAGCTTACTGTTTACAATGCTTCAGGAGTAATGGTTCAAGACATTAGCGTACCTTTTCCGGGTAGTGTAGTTCTACCTCTCATTTTCAATAATCCTTGTGCTACACCTCCAAATAATATTTGTGTAGAACGAGCAATTTATACAGTAGTTGTGACATTACCTCCTACTACCGGCGGTTACACTGTTTCATACCAACGCTGTTGCCGAGGACCAAATATTTCCAATTTGATTAATCCGGATGAAACAGGTTTGACATTGACAACGCATGTTCCGGGTTCAGAAACAGGCTTCACGCAAAACAGTAGTCCAAGATTCACAAATTATCCACCCATATTATTGTGTAACAATGATGAATTGATTTTTGATCATTCAGCAACTGATCCAGACGGTGATGTTCTCCAATATTCTTTGGTAACTCCTTTTTCCGGTGCGACTTCTGCCAATCCAGCTCCCAACCAAGCTCCTCCTCCGCCCTACTTTCCAGTACAATGGATTGGTCCTTTCACATCGCAATCACCTCTTGGTCCGGGTTCCAGCACAGTTATTGACCCAAATACAGGTATCCTAACGGTAAATCCAAGTATGATTGGATTATTCGTAGTGGGAGTCATGGTTCGTGAATTCAGAAATGGTATTCTGGTTGGGCAAACTGTTCGTGATTTC
Source organism: Crocinitomicaceae bacterium (assembly GCA_044236095.1). Taxonomy (GTDB): domain Bacteria; phylum Bacteroidota; class Bacteroidia; order Flavobacteriales_D; family Crocinitomicaceae; genus UBA952. Next base: position 2,709 of record JBIIHD010000312.1, read on the forward strand.
GTTTTCAAAGTATTTGATTGCAATATAACATTGCAAGCTATTCTTCCTGAACAAGAGGAGCTTTCAACATTCGTGTCGTATTGTCAAGGCTTAACCGTTCAATTTGAAAACAATTCATATGGTGGGTCAAATTATGCATGGGACTTTGGCGTTTCAGGAACAACAACCGATGTTAGTTCATCTTTTGAACCGGTATTTAC
>JBIIHD010000020.1:0-9433 GCA_044236095.1 Crocinitomicaceae bacterium
TAATCAAACTCGTTTAGATGGAGCAGCGCCAACACGAAGATTGGTTGCGAAAACGCAAAGAAAACAAAGCTTCTCGCTCGGTTGAAAGCATTTTTGAAGGAATTAAAAATCAAGATCGATTTGCTTTGAGCGCTGGAATTACATTGATTGAAAGCCAATTGGAAAGTGATAAACCATTGGCTAATGAGTTAATTCGCAAATGCCTACCTTTATCTGGAAAGTCGCGTAGAATTGGAATTACTGGCGTTCCAGGCGTTGGAAAAAGCACCTTCATTGAAGCATTCGGTAAAATAATTTTAGATCAAGGATACAAATTGGCTGTCTTAACCATTGATCCATCCTCCGCAACTACCGGAGGAAGTATTTTAGGTGACAAAACGCGCATGCATACCTTATCTCAAGAACCCAATGCATATATTCGTCCATCAGCAGCTGGAAGCACATTGGGAGGAGTTGCTCGAGCCACCCGTGAAAGTATTTATCTGTGTGAAGCAGCAGGATTTGATGTGATTCTTATTGAAACTGTTGGCGTAGGGCAATCCGAAACGATGGTTCATTCCATGGTAGATTTTTTCTTATTATTAATGCTAGCAGGAGCAGGCGATGAATTGCAAGGAATCAAACGTGGAATTATGGAATTGGCGGATGCTTTACTCATAACCAAAGCTGATGGGGAGAATGTGAAAATGGCAAAATTGGCCAAAGCGAGCTTTGCGAACGCCTTGCATTTATTTCCGCCAAAAGAAAACGAGTGGATTCCAAGAACAGAAATTTGCAGTTCATTGACCAATTTTAATTTGGATGAAGCATGGAAAATATCCGATGAATTTTTCAGACACAACACTTCCAATGGTTGGATCGAGCAAAACCGACACAAGCAGGACATAGATTGGATGAAAGAAACCCTGAACGAACTTATTTTATCCGGATTTTATTCTCAACCAGGTTTTAAAAATAAATACGAAAAAATCAAACAAACGATATCCTCTCAGCAGATGAGTGCTTTTGAAGGTGCAGAGGAGTTGTATAGAGGTTTTGGAGCTGAATAATCTTAGTGTTCGTTAATATGCAGCTAATACAAAGACTATTAAAATTAAAAGCAAATATTATGAATTTGAACTTCTTTCGTACATTTAACCCATAAAAAACCATTAACACCATGAAAAAAATACTAACGCTTATCTTTCTAGTACCATTTTTATTTTTCGCTCAAAGTGAATTAATCATACAAGGTGATGTTGTCAATGTCCGTAAATTAGCTGATGTCAACGGCGAGGTCGTGACCAAAGTCAAACGATTTGACAGATTAACGATTGTTGAAACAGGAAAAGTAGCTACAGTAAATGGTATTAAAGACAATTGGTATAAGGTTAAAACAGAAACCGGAAAAATAGGTTATGTCTTCGGTCATTTCACCTCATTGAAAAGAGAGGGGCAAATTACCCAGGTTATGACGCTTAATGATGTAAGCTGGGGCGACTGTTTTCATCTTATTTTTGATGATATCGATTTTGGTAGTGCAATGAACGATTTAGGAGTTTATTGGGAGCAAATTGAAAAAGATTCCTATGTTGATGATAAAGTTATGGTTGGAACAGTATTTAATGTAACATACAATTCCCTTTTCACACAAGAATACGAGTATTGCAATCCAGACTCGCCTTTAATGGTAGTTCAAACACCAACCATTGTTCAAATTGAAAAAATCGAATAATCTATGAAAAAGTTAATAACTTGCTTGTCTTTCTTTATTTCTATAAATATCTTATCTCAAGCCATACCTTACTCAGAATCTATTCCCTTAAATGATGAATATTATTCTAAAATAAAATACTTGCTCAATATACACAAAGGAACTCTCAATGGATATGATTATGAATTATTTAAAGAGCAAGAAAGTACCGAAGATGGTCCAGAATGGAATTATTCTGCAATTTTGCGAATAGGAAGACAGTATTTCCCTATTCAATTGGGAATAGGCCACTCCATTGAAGTTGCTGATATTTCGAATAATGATAGTATTCAAGAATTGATAATCAAAAGTGGCTGCTTTTCGGATGCTGGATGTTTAGAAACGGTATCTATCATTCAACAAAATGAAAATTTATCTTTTTCCTACACAAATTTTGGTGAGGTTGTGTTATCAAGTGAATATGAAAGTCTAGACCTTTTGGATGAACAATATCAAAAAGTGGAATTTGACAAAGACTTTAGTGAAATTAAAAAAGTAGGTGAATTTTTAATTATGGAATTTTTCTATGACGAAAATAATGGTTCTTGTTACAAAATTTTTAATTCTGTGAAAAAATTGCCAAAAGGATTTGAAAAAGGATTTTTCACGAAAAAAATAAGTGTTGTCTGTGCTGGTTAGATAGAAAATTAATTCATTCTAAACTCTTCACAAACAAATGCTTGGAGAAATTATTTTTCACTAAAAACAAGACTGTTAAATAAGCGAAAATAGTACTCAATCCACCGACCAACAAAGAAATTAATAAACCATCAGAAAGCGTAATATTCATTGGAAACGGCTCAGTGGTTTCGGGCAATACTATCAGGGAACCCCAAATTTGTGCGAAGGAGATCGAATACCCAATTAGTAAACCGATTACAAGCCCAATGGCGGAAATCATTATCCCTTCAATAAAGAAAATTGAGAAAATCTGTTTTCTTGTTAATCCAAAACTGAGCAAAGTAATGATATTCTTCTTTTTTTCAAGGAATAACATAGTCAGTGATGCAATTAAATTAAAGGCAGAAAGAATAAAAACAAAAACCAATATACAAATCACTATGATCTTTTCTGTTTTACTGGTTTTGAAAATTAATTCGTTTTTTTCAAATCTCGTTTTGACTTTAAATCCAGATCCTACAAGAGATTGAAGCTTTTCTTTTACCAAATCATTGTTTTCATTCGGTTTTAAATCGATAAGAATAGAACTAATTTCGTTTTCATATTGAAGTAAGTTTGAAGCAAAATCAAAAGAACTTAAAACAACTTCTGAATTCACATCGCGGTTGTAATTCATTATCCCTGTCACGTCTGAGTTTTCTACAAAAAAAGGATTTTTACCCGGTCTTATTGAAATTCTTCTTTTAGGTGCATAAAACACAATCTGTTCGTATGCATTCTCCTGATCCATAGAAATTTGTAGTTTATCCATCAAACCCGCACCAGGCAAAATAAATTCAGAGTAATTCTCCATTTTTTTGTTATGCAGCAGATGCTTATCTATGTTTGCCATTGATAAAAAGCTAGAATCTACTCCCATCAATTTGGCATTTACCCAACGCTCACCGTTTTTAAGGATAACTAATTCTTCAATGCATCGAGCAACGGATTGTACCTCCTGAACTTTACGTAGTTTAGCTAAATCAATTTGCGATGCATTAAAAGTTTTAGAACCAGATGGTTCAATCATCAAATCCGTGTCAAACTCCGAATACATGCGATCTATCATCTGTTCAATTCCATTGAATGCTGAAATTAAAATGACCAAAGCAGCAGTTGAAATGGCAATTCCAAGAATAGATATAGCAGTAATTAAATTAATAGCATTCCTTTTCTTCCAAGAAAACAAATAGCGCTTCGCAATGTAAAAGGGAACGTTTGTAGCCAATTTATTTTTTCAATAATTCATTGATTTCTTCAGCGTAATCCAAGGAGTCATCAATAAAAAATAACAACTCCGGAGTTTTACGCATATTCTTCAAGCGTTTTGCTATTTCCATGCGGATTTTTCCTTTGTTGTGGTTGATATTATCCAAAACTACTTTTTTATCTGGCCCTGCAAAGAAACTTAGATAACATCTTGCCAACGACAAATCAGAGGTTACACGAACGATGGTAACAGTTACCATACTTCCCATGCATAGTTCATTGGTGTGTTTCAATAAGTAATTCGCTAATTCGGTTCGAATTGCAGATTCAATCTTATGTTGGCGTATTGATGACATAGTTCACAAAGGTAGTAAATCTAGTTCGCAATGTATTACATACAAAATCGTTTAATGTATATTTGCCTATGAATTCGTGGAAAGACATTTACCGATACACCTTCAAATATAAATTTCTGGCATTTATTACAATTGTCGGTAATTTGCTTTTCACAATTTTCAATTTACTTTCCCTCGTACTTTTTATTCCTTTTTTGCAATTAATTTTTAAGGCAAAAGACTTCGATACAAAGATTTCTAAACCGGTTTATTCAGGCAATATTTCAGATCTAACTTCTTATATAACAGACTGGTATAACTATCGTATGCACGAAATGGTGTCCAATGATCCGCAACAAGCCTTACTTTTCGTTTGTGTATCTGTTTTCACTGCTTTTTTCCTCAAAAATGCTTCGCGGTATTTGGCAGTATGGTTTCAATCTGAACTTCGCATTGCCGTTGTGCGAGATGTACGAGATGAGTTATTTAGAAAAGCTATGGTATTGCCTCTTTCTTTTCATTCTCAAGAGCGGAAAGGCGATCTGATGGCACGTATGAACAGCGATGTAGGAGAAATTGAAAATGGTGTTGTTGGAATTTTAGAGCTTATTTTCAGAGATCCCATTGCGATTCTAATTCATGTTGTTTCTCTACTTTACATTAGTCCTAGTTTAACTTTGATTTCCTTTTTTCTACTTCCCATTACCGCATTTATTATCTCGCGCATCGGGAAAAGTCTCAAAAGAACCGTCAAACATGGACAAGAACAACTGGGCCTACTCTACTCCGCCATGGATGAAAGTTTAAGTGGAATCAGAATTATCAAGGCGTTCAATGCTACTAATTTTATGAATGCTGTTTTCCAAAAAATTAATTTGCGCCATCAACAATTAGTAACACGGACTTTCCGTAAAAAAGATATTTCTCCCCTCTTAAGCGAAACTTTGGGCGCAGGTGTTATGATGTGTTTGGTCTGGTTTGGTGGTACTATGATATTAAACGCAAAATCAGCCAACGAAGGTCTCACCGGTGAATTATTTATTACGTTTATCATTATTTTTTCGCAGCTTCTTAGGCCAATTCAATCTGTTGCTAATCAAATTGCTGTTCTCCAAAAAGCCAAAGTAAGTATGGATCGTGTGAATGAAATTCTTCAAGCAGATGATAAAATTAAAGAGCCTTCTAAACCTGCTAGTTTTGATGCATTCGAGGAAAAAATCTCCTACAAAAATGTCTCTTTTCGATACAAAGACGAATGGATTCTTAAAGATGTGTCCTTTGAAATTCATAAAGGGAAAACCATTGCACTAGTTGGAGAATCAGGAAGTGGGAAATCAACTTTAGCCGATTTGCTACCTAGATTTTACGATGTTGAGAAAGGAGAAATTACCATCGATGAAAAGAACATTCAGTCTTTTACCACTTTTGATCTTAGAAAAAAAATTGGGATTGTATCCCAAGAATCGATTTTGTTTAATGCCAGTGTATTGGAAAACATTGCCTTTGGTGATGAAAATCCTAATTTACAAAAAGCCATTGAGGCTGCTAAAACTGCGAATGCCCATGGTTTTATTGATCAATTGGAAACTGGCTACGATACAAACATTGGTGAGAGAGGTAATAAATTATCCGGAGGACAAAAACAACGATTATGTATTGCTAGGGCTCTGTACAAAAATCCAGAAATTTTAATCCTCGATGAAGCGACATCGGCATTAGATACAGAATCTGAAAAGTTAGTTCAAGAAGCTCTAGACAATTTAATGAAAGATAGGACTTCACTCGTTATTGCCCATCGTTTGAGTACCATCAAACATGCTGATGAAATCATTGTACTTTCCAAAGGGGAAATCGCAGAGAGAGGAACCCACGATGAACTCATTTCAAAAAATGGAATCTACTTCAGATTGTGCTCTCTTCAGGGGATGATGTAGTTTTGTTTAATCTTTTTAAAGTAAAATTAAACATTTTTGACTTCTTACTGTTTTAAGGTAAATCAAACACATGAAAACAGAAACAATAGATTTCAAGGAATTATACGAACAACTGGGAGACGAACATGTGTCTACAAACATGGAAACTCCACTCAGACCTGATGCTTTTGTTAAAACTGATGAAGAAAAAATAGGTGAAATTGCCTATCATTTCAAAAAAATCATGGAAACGCTTGGATTAGATTTAACAGATGACAGTTTGCAAGGAACACCGCATAGAGTGGCTAAAATGTATGTGCAGGAAATCTTTTCAGGATTGAATCCAGCTAATAAACCTTCTGTCGCGCTTTTTGAAAATAAGTATCAGTACAACGAAATGTTAGTTGAAAAAAATATCTCGTTTTACAGTAACTGCGAACATCATTTTGTACCAATCATCGGAAAAGCCCATGTTGCTTACATTTCCAATGGTTCTGTAATAGGTTTGTCTAAATTAAATCGCATCGTTCAATACTTCGCCAAAAGACCTCAAGTACAAGAACGATTGACAGTTCAAATTGCCAACGAAATTCAAAAAATCACAGGTTCAAAAGACGTTGCCGTGTGGATTGATGCCAAACATTTATGTGTTTCTTCGAGGGGTATTAAAGATGATTCATCCTCAACTATTACAAGTTATTATTCAGGGAAATTTGAGCAAGAATCAACTAAGAAAGAATTTTTACAAGCTTTATCAATCGTTTAATTAGAATTATTTCTTTTTACAGCGATTTTTTTCGTTATTCCAAGCAACCACACAACAAAAAGCGAGTTTTCTACGTAATAGGATTGTTGTATATTTACGTTGACGCTTGATTCAAAGAATTACATATTGCTTTTTTCTCTTGATGTTGACTTTTTCAGCTCAAGGTCAAGACATTTGGATGACTCCAAACAGAGGACAATGGGATCATCGTATTGATTACAGTGTAGATTTAAATCAGGGGAAATTATACCTTGAAAAAAATGGTATGACATTTTATTTTACAGATGCCTTATCCCACAATCACTCGGAACATGAAGACCATTCAGCAGATAAAAAGGGGACTTCCTTTCATGTTATCAAGCAAGAATTCATAGCTGCTAATTCGAATTGTTCTAAAATTGAAAAAAATAGCTCTCCAAATTACAAAAATTACATTTTAGGCTCAGATCCCTCGAAATGGAAGTCGAATGTTTATTCATTTGCAGAAGTTACCTATTCTCAATTCTATTCTGGTATTGATTTATTTTACAAGTCGGAAAAAGACCAACTTTCCTATAATTTCGTGGTTTTTCCAAATGGAAATGCTCAACAAATAAAATTTCAGCTTCCTGGGGCCGAAAATATAAAAGTTGATGTTGATGGTAACCTTAGAATTAAACATCGATTTGGCGAAATAATTCAATCAGCGCCCGTTGCCTGGGAGTTAAATGCAGAAGGAAAAAAAACAGAGGTTGCCTGTTCGTTTCAAATTCTAAACGATACAATTAGTTTTTACTTTCCATACAGTTACGACCACAATCAAACGTTGATCATCGACCCAAGTTTAACATTTTCAACATTTACCGGTTCTACCGCTGATAATTGGGGATTTACTGCTACTCCGGATATTAACGGAAATCTATTTGGAGGGGGAATTGTTTTTGGAACGGGTTATCCCCTATCCACAGGAGCCTATGATGTAAGTTATAATTCGGGAACCGGAACCTTCCCGATGGATGTTGGGATTACAAAATACAACGCTACCGGAACCAATATTCTATATTCTACCTATTTAGGAGGAAGTGGAAATGAAACTCCACATTCAATCGTTTGCGCACCGAATGGAGAACTTTATGTCTACGGAGTAACTTCCTCTGTTAATTTCCCAATGGCAGGAAGTCCTTACGACAATTCGCATAATGGTGGCCCCTATGAATTGGAAAATTCGTTGGAATTTGATGGTGCTGATATCTACGTTGCTCGACTAAGCCCCAACGGAACTACCCTTTTATCCTCAACATTTGTAGGGGGAATTAACACGGATGGATTGAATACTAATACTTTACACTACAATTATGGAGATCAATTTCGTGGAGAAATTATACTTGATAACAACCAAAATGTGTATATTGCAAGTACTACCGCATCCTCAAATTTCCCAACTGTTTCGGCAAGTCAAACTACGCTATCAGGAAGTCAAGATGCAGTAATTTTTAAATTAAATTCCACATTAAGTTCTCTGCTTTGGAGTACCTATTTTGGAGGTAGCGGACTTGAAACAGGAAATTCTGTCACAGTTTCTTCCAATGGATTCGTATATGCCGCTGGTGGAACTTCCTCGTTTTCACTCCCTATCAGTTCTGGAAATGATTTATCATTTAATGGAGGTTTATCAGATGGATATGTACTTAGACTGAATCAATCCAATGGTCAATTTACAACTGCTAGTTACATGGGATTAGGTGAATACGATCAAACCTATTTTGTAGATACTGATATTGATAACTTTGTCTACGTTTATGGTCAGACTGAGTCAGATTGGGGTGTTTCTCCAGGCTGTTATGGCACACCAAATTCCGGTCAATTTGTTCGGAAATATACTCCTGATTTACAAACGATATCATGGACAACCATGATTGGAGCTGCACATGGTCACGTTGAGATTTCACCCACAGCTTTTCTCGTTTCGGACTGCTACGATATCTATTTGGCAGGATGGGGAGGAGTGCTAAATCAAAACGGACAAGCAACATTTTCAACAAGTAATAGCTTTCAATGTACTCCTGATGGATATCAACTTACAACCAATGGAAACAACTTTTACATCGCGGTATTAGACCAAGACGCTAGTGCACTAAAATACGCTACGTTCATGGGTGGTACAAACAGCAGTTACAATCATGTGGATGGAGGCACGAGTCGCTTCGATAAATCTGGCCGAATTTATCATGCCGTTTGCGGTGCTTGTGGGGGAAATGATTTCGGTTTTACAAGTACCCCCGGAAGTTGGTCACCTACAAATAATAGTTCAAACTGCAACATGGCTACCTTTAAATTCGAATTGAGTACCATTGAAGCTGCAGCAGCGCAACCAGCGCCCTTGATTTGTATTCCTCAATCCGTCTATTTTCAAAATAACAGCACAAACGGCAATGCCTATTTATGGGATTTTGGCGATGGAAACAGTTCAACAGAATTTGAACCTATTTATCAATATACAGAACCAGGTATTTACGATGTAACATTAGTAGTTTTCGATACGAACGGGTGTTTTAGTTCTGATTCAGTTACAATTACCGTTAACATCGGTGCTTTCGACGGTGGTGTTGTTCAACCGTCTAGTCCAATATGTCCGGGCGAATCTTTTCAATTTGAGGCATTCGGTGGAGCCAATTATAGCTGGACTCCCGCCAACTTGTTAGATAATCCGAATGTTTTTAACCCAACTGCAACTATTTATTCTACCACTACATTCAATGTTGTTATTTCAGATAGCTGTGGATCGATAACCGTCCCTGTAACTTTGGAAGTTTTTGAAAATTCCATCGATGTCTCTCCG
>JBIIHD010000021.1:0-9351 GCA_044236095.1 Crocinitomicaceae bacterium
AGGATTAAAAGAAAACGTTATTGTTGGTCATTTAATTCCAGCTGGAACAGGTGTTAGAGCCTTCCAAAAACAAATAATTGGTTCTAAAGAAGAATTAGAAAGATTGAAAGAAGAAGCCTAATTCTATTTACAATTAATAAAATTAAGACCGTTTTGAAAGAAACGGTCTTTTTTATTTAGGTAATTGGAAAATAACAAGTGAAAGTAGTACCCTTATTTGTTGTACTATTTACATCAATTTTACCTTGGTGGGCATCCATAATTAATTTAACGTAGTACAAGCCGAGTCCAAATCCTTTCACATTATGAAGATTTCCTGTGGGAACACGATAGAATTTGTCAAAAATATGAGATAAATTTTCCTTGGCAATTCCAATTCCGTTATCAATTATTGTGACAGAGACATATTTATTATCAGATTTGGTCGATATTTCAATGTGAGGTTGATTGTCACAATACTTGGCGGCATTGTCAATTAGGTTGAATAAAACATTAGTAATGTGCACGAGATCACCTGTTATTTTTGAATTTTCAGCTTCATAATTGAGTTTGATTTTACCACCCCTTATTTCCTGATTGAATTCAAAATTTTCTTTAATATCCTTTAATATTTCCTGTAAATCAATTTTTTCATTTTTCAGGACGATTTGTTCTTTGTCTAATTTGGCAACATTTAGAACCTTTTCTACTTGATTTTCTAAGCGTTTATTTTCTTTGTATATAATCGATGCGTAGCGCTGAATTTTATTGGTGTCATCTAAATTACCCGGTCTCATCAACATTTCAGCAGAAAGTCCAATTGTAGAGATTGGTGTTTTTAATTCATGGGTCATATTATTAATAAAATCATTTTTGATCTCGGATAATCGCTTCTGTTTTACAATTACATTAATTGTGAAAATGAAAAAAATGAGAATCAGAATAATAATGAATATTACATACGTCCAAGGTGAAAAGTTTTTTTCTGCAGGATTGAAATAATGGAAATCAACATTAGGAAAATAAACTGTGAAATAGTGACCATCTAATTTTTTTTCAAGTTTCGGTGAAATGATTTTGACAGACTTTGGAGCATTTTGAAAGGCTCCCTGACTTTTGTATTGTATTAAATCACTGTATTTCATTTTCTCATCAAAACAATCATACATACCTACCTGAAAATCTTGGTTTATTTTGTTATGATAAAATTCTCTTTTCAGAATCGTTTCTAGATAAAATAATTGTAATTCATCACTAATCTCCACCAAAAAATAATTCTCTCTTAATTGTTGAACTGCACCATATTGATCAGTGCTATCAGCTGTTTGTTTTGAAATTATTCGTCGAACATTTTGTAGAGAAGAAATTGTTTGATTGATAAAATGATCTTTGTTTAATTCGACTTGTTTTTTTTGGATAGTTAAATTTTCCGCTTGCATGGATTGTGTATTTCGTATCCAAATGAATTGAATAATCAAAATACATAACATGGATATAATAGCTAAAAATATTACGGTATTTATCGTTCTAACTTTCATTATTAATTGGAATCTAATTTGAATTAAACCTTTATCAAAGATAGAAAAAGGATTTTTGTAATTCATGAAAAAATAATCATTAAGTTTATTTTCAAAATTTCATGCATGGAAAAAAAATCAATTCGAAGTATAATAACTGCATCGTCGTTGGGTACTGTAATTGAATGGTATGATTTCTATATTTTTGGTAGCCTCGCTCCGATTATTTCAACTCAGTTTTTTCCTAAAGAAAATCCAACAGCAGCTTTTTTAGCAACATTAGCAGCCTTCGGGGTAGGTTTTGTTATTAGACCATTTGGAGCATTGGTTTTTGGTCGATTGGGAGATGTAATGGGAAGAAAGTATACATTTTTACTCACATTGGTATTAATGGGTTTTTCAACTTTCGCAATTGGTTTAATTCCTTCATATCAAACGATTGGGGTATTAGCACCAATTCTTGTTTTTGTGCTCAGGGCAATTCAGGGTTTGGCACTTGGCGGTGAATATGGTGGAGCTGCAATATACGTCGCAGAGCATGCACCTGAAGGTAAAAAAGGATTTTTCACAAGTTTTATTCAAACAACAGCAACCTTTGGACTCTTACTCTCTTTAGCGGTAATTCTTATTTGCAAATTTATACTTCCCGAAGGTCAATTTGATCAATGGGGATGGAGAATTCCTTTTCTGTTATCAATCGTTTTAGTTCTTGTTTCATACGTGATTCGTACAAAAATGGAGGAATCACCTGTATTTAAACACATGAAATCTGTCGGTAAAACTTCAAAAAATCCACTTAAAGAAAGTTTTACAAAATGGAAAAATCTTAGATTAGTTTTAATTGCTTTGTTTGGCGCTGCTGCTGGTCAAGGAGTTATTTGGTATACTGGTCAATTTTACGCTATGAATTTTAGTATTAAAACCTTACATATTCAGGAAGATCAAGTACAATTTTTATTAATTCCGGTTTTACTTCTTGCTACTCCATTTTTTATTGCTTTTGCAAAACTTTCGGATAGAATTGGACGAAAAAAAGTAATGATGTCTGGAATGCTTTTAGCAGCATTGTGTTATTTTCCCATTTATAAAGAAATGACTTCTTTGGCCGATTGGAGGGAATGGGAGAGAAATCCAGAAAATTACCATACTCAAACCATTCATAAAGAGACTTCTAATGTAAAATTAAATTCAGGAAAAATTGAAGTAACCAATAAAACTTCATACATCAATGGTTGCAAGCGAATTGAAACCATGAGTTTAAAGCAAAATGACAAGGGTAGAGATGCTGTTGATTTGAAACAGCAAATTGAATTAAGTTCTTCAAAACTAATCTACTTAGGCTTTTTAATTTTTATTCAGTTACTTTTTGTTTGTATGGTTTATGGTCCGATTGCTGCATTTTTAGTTGAATTATTTCCTCCTGAAATTAGATATACATCGCTGTCATTACCATACCATATCGGTAATGGAGTTTTTGGTGGGTTAACACCTCTAATTGCTGAATTATTAGTTCTGAAATATAACGATCCTTTAGCTGGGTTATGGTACCCCGTTTCCATTGGTATTTTAACTTTTATCGTAGGTATGCTCTTTCTGCGAGAAAAACACACAAATAAGTTTTAATCTAGGTATATAACAATTCAATTTATACCGATTCAATTTGTATTTTTGTGTCCTAAATATTGAAAAATGCAAGTGCTTTTAACAGTTCTGGTAGTTCTGATATCCTCTGGAGGAGTAATTTTAACAGCTTATTATCTATTAAAAAGAGAAACAGATCGCGAAAAATTAAACCTTCAAATTGAATTAAAAAAAAGTCGGCAAGAGTATTTTCTACCAAATAGGGTAGAAGCATACCAAAGATCTATTTTGTATTTAGAGCGAATTCATCCGAATAGTTTAATTATGCGTGTTCACAACCCCGGACTCCCTGCAAAGGCTATGCAAGCGGAACTATTGAAAACCATTCGAGAGGAATATGATCATAATGTAGCTCAGCAATTATTCGTTTCTCCTCAAGGTTGGAAAATGCTGAGAGATTCAAAAGATGAAACAATTAAAATCATCAACATTGCAGGAAATCAAATGGGAGATACATCCTTAAGTACTGATTTAGCAACGAAAATTTTTGAACTTATTGGCGAAATTGGTCAACTTCCAACTGAAATCACTGTAGAATATCTGAAAAGGGAATTGCAAGAATTATTTTAGTGAACTCATTAATTTTAATTTAATTCGTACGGGGAAGAGTCATGTTCTTCATGTTACATTGTAACTAAATTTTAATATTACGGTTAACACAAACTGTATTTAAAATCTTACTTGCAATGAAAAATATCCCTTTGTTTATCCTTTTGTGTTGCTCCAATATTTTTTATTCGCAATATCGAGAACTGTATTCTGGAGTATCGTTGAATAACTATCGTTGGTCTTACTCCAATTCGAATCTAAATAATGCAGGTTATGAAACTGGTTTTCAGATTGGCGTTATGTCAAGTCCAAAATTGAAGTTAATTCGCTCTATTGGTAAAGGTTTTATATCTCCATATGCTTCCTTTGAGTATAATTTATCGCGATTTAAACTTTCAACTCAAGATCAAACTCATCTGCATGCATTTAGGTTTTCATTACCAACACGATTAAGAGTAATGTCTTTTACGAAGAAAAAGCATAGTATTTTTGCTCTTGTTGATCCAGGAGTAAATCTTTCCTTTTTTCAGTCTAATTCAAATCGGAGTGATTTGATTCCAAAAATTAATCCGGTTGATTTATATATTAATGCCGGTTTGGGAACAACCTTTCAATTTGCTCCAAAAGAGGTTAAAAAAGCCGGTTATAAGTTTTCTGGATTAAGTGTAAGTGCTTCCAAATACATGCCTATTGGACTTATTCGGACAACGCAATTTTCATCAACTGGTTTTTTAGATCAATTGCGATTTAATATTGGTTTGCGATTCTATTATATGGAACCGAAAAAGGAGAAAAAAAGCGTTCTTAAAAGACTATTTGGAAAATAATCAGTGTTTAGGCAACCTTTTTAAATTGTTAGGCGTCTTGATTATGGTTTAGATTAACAACGGTTAATCGTTTTGGTTAAATTACTTGCAGAATACCTGAAAAGTTCGATGGCATCCCTAGATTCTTTCGAGTTTTTCAGGTTTTTTTATTTGTTTTCTTTGGAAACATCAAACTTTTTCTCTTTTTACAATCATTTACATTGGATTTACTTAATTTTGTTTCCTTATTTTAATGTATGTTGGTTCAAGTTGTTAAATCCAAAATTCATCGAGTTCGAGTAACTCAGGCAGAATTGAATTATATAGGAAGTATTACGATCGATGAGAAATTAATGAACGAAGCGAATATTATCGAAGGAGAGCGTGTGCAAATCGTTAATATTAACAATGGTGAGCGATTGGAAACCTATGTAATTAAAGGAGAATTTAATTCTGGAACAATCTGTTTAAATGGTCCAGCAGCACGAAGAGTTGCAGTTGGAGACAAAATAATAATTATCGGTTACGGATTCATGGATTTTGAGGAGGCAAAAACGTTCAAGCCTTCACTCGTATTTCCTGATGAAGAGACGAATTTAATAAATTGATGCTTCGAAAAGCACTTTTTTTCTTTTTAAAAGTTGTTATTCCTCTTATTGTTGGAATTTATTTGTTTTGGTACTTTTTTTCCTCCATGTCAGATAAATCCAAAGAGCTGTTTTATAAAGCCTTATCTGAAGCCAATTACTTTTGGATCTTTTTGTCTTTGATCGTTGGGATGGCTTCCTATTATTCTAGAGCTTATCGATGGAAATATGCTTTGGAGCCTATTGGCTACAGAACGATTTCCATGAATCGATTTTATGCTGTAATGATTGGATATGTCGTTAACTTGACGATTCCTAGAGCGGGTGAAGCCTCTAGGGCAGTGATGTTAAATAGATCAGATTCAGTTCCATTTACGGCGGGCTTCGGCACAATTATATCAGAACGACTTGTGGATATGTTTTTCCTAGGCATGATTACCATTGTGGCTTTTGTAATTGGGCAAAATGATTTTATCCGAATAAAAGATATTATTGAATTAGAGTTTGGAACAAAATCAGGTTCTGGTTCAAGTTATTTTTGGATATTTCTTATCTCTGTAATTTCGATTCTTTCTATACTATTTGCCTTTCAAAAAATAAGACTGAAAATATTCATGGTTTTAAAAGAACTCTATCAAAGTGCTATGTCTATCTTTAAAATGACAAAACCGGCTGCATATATCGCTCACTCTATTTTTATATGGATTTGCTTTTTAGTTATGTTTTGGCTACCATTTCTATCTTTTGAAGAAACAAAATCCTTATCATTGTCCTGTGTTTTATTAGCATTTATTGCTGGTTCAATTGGCATATCTTTAACGAATGGAGGAATCGGCAGTTATCCATTACTTGTTGGATTAGTGGTAGCCTATTTTCTAGATGGTATTCCAAAAGATGAAGCATTCGCGATTGGAAATGCTCTTGGGTTAGTTGTTTGGGTCTCTCAAACGATGTTATTAATTATTGTCGGACTAGTAAGTTGGTTATTAATTCCTAAAAAAGAATCGAAATGAATAGATTTCAATATATTCAAGACAAACTTTTAACGGATGACCGTGCAATACAAAAGAGTTTACTTTGGAAGTTAAAAGGAGAAAAAGTTGTTTTTACAAATGGTTGTTTTGATATTTTGCATCCAGGTCATGTTACTTATTTAGCCCAGGCTGCCTCACTCGGAAATAAACTAATTGTTGGACTGAATTCTGATGACTCTGTTCGAAGTTTAAATAAGGATGTAAACCGCCCAATAAATAATGAAGAAGCTAGAGCTTTGGTTCTAGCGGCACTGGGGTTTGTAGATGCGGTAGTCGTATTTAATGATAAGACTCCACAAGAACTGATTCAAAAAATTTCTCCTGATGTTTTAGTTAAAGGTGGTGACTACGATGCAAATGAGGAGGATAAAAATTCTAAAAGATATATTGTAGGTTCTAGCTTTGTACAAAGTTATGGTGGCCTTGTGCAAACAATTGATTTAGTAGATGGATTTTCAACTACTTCTTTAATTGCGAAAATGAAATAGAACCATTTCTAAGTAGTATTGCTTATCATTTTATGCAGGTCAATCTGTAAAATCATTTCGTTTCAATTAAAATAGTTGCGCTTTCTGGACCTTTGTTTCACCTTTGTCTCATGAAACAAATAAAGACTAAAGTCATGAAAACAAAAAACACATTACTTGCAATTGCACTATTCGTATTCGGAACTCATGTGTTCACTCCAATTTTCGCACAACGAATCACACCAAACTCTTCACAGCCATTTTCAATCATCAAAGTTGTTAATACTGCTTCAAACACTGTTACTGTTTTTTGGAATGAGGACAATTTCGAGGAGATTGAGATTATTGCAGAGACAGGTGACATTTTCATGCCTACAATTCCATTATTTGACTCAAAACAAATTACCCTAAATGATTTGGTAGATGGTACTTATTTTTTGAACTTCAAAAAACAAGGAACTGTTGTACAAACTCAAATTATTAAAATTCAAGACCATTCAGTTCTTGCTGGCAATATATAACTCAAAAAATTTAACTATGAAACCAACAATCAGCACTCAATCATTTATCAAACCTTGGTAAAAATTAATTCCAAATTTGCAAATATTATTTATCAATAGCCCTCAACTTGAGGGCTTTTTCGGTAATTTTACATCATGTCTTCCAAGAGCACGCTTAATCTCACTATTTTTTTTAGACTAGTTTCATATTCAAAACCCTATAGAGTAATCTTCTTCACTGCTGTTTTGTGTACTCTTTTATTATCGATTCTTGGTCCATTAAGACCTGCGTTGATTGGAAAGATGGTAGACAAATATATCGTTAAGACTCAAAATCCTACTGAACTTTTTAATTGGTCATTTCTGATTATTGGAATTTTGATTTTAGAAGGATTAATTCAATTGGCAGGAAGTTATTTTTCGAATTTATTGGCGCAGTCTGTTATTCAAGATATTCGAAAGAAGTTGTTCCAACATATATTAACATTTCGTATGAAATATTTCGATCAAACTCCAATAGGTGCCTTGGTAACTCGTGTTGTTTCTGATTTAGAGGCGATTACAGAAGTTTTTTCTTCCGGATTAATGGAGATTGTTGGAGATCTGATTTCATTAATTTTCGTTTTGATTTTAATGTTCGCAACCAATTGGGAACTGTCTTTGATGACATTAATCCCGATTCCCCTTTTGATTTTTGCAACTAAAATTTTTGCTAAAGCCATGCGAAATTCGTTTCAAATGGAACGTTTACAAGTTACTCGTCTGAATACATTTGTACAAGAGCGTTTGACAGGAATGTCTGTAGTTCAATTGTTTAATCGACAAGGAAAGGAATTTGAGAATTTTGTGGAAATTAATAAAGGTCATCGTCAAGCACATATAAATGCCGTTTGGGCAAATTCCATTTTTTTTCCTGTCGTTGAGATTTTGAGTTCTCTTTCCATTGCATTTTTGTTGGTTTGGGGAGCCTTACAAATTTCGGTAAAATCGTCTCTTGAAATTAAAGAAATGTATGCACAGATTATTGCATTTACACTTTGGATCAATCAACTGTATCGACCAATACGCCAACTAGCAGATAAATTTAATGTATTGCAACGTGGAACCGTTAGAGCGGAACGAATATTTGAAATACTGGATTTAGAGGATCATGTGCAAGATTTAGGTACGCTAAAAGAAGTAGATTTCAATGTTCCAATTACCTTCGAAAATGTAAGTTTTGCATACAAAGAGCGCGATTATGTTTTAAAGGACATAAATCTTGAAATTCAGCCTGGTGAAGTTGTGGCATTTGTTGGAGCTACTGGAGCAGGAAAATCAACGATTGTTAATCTTTTGGGTCGTTTTTATGAAAATCAAGAAGGGGAAATAAAAATTGGTGAGGTAAATCTGAAAGAAATTGAATTAAATTATCTTCGGAAAAATATTGCAATCGTTCTGCAGGACGTTTTTCTTTTTTCGGATTCGATTCATAATAATATCACATTAGGAAATCCATCTATTTCAAGAGAAGAAGTAATTAAAGCATCCAAAGCAGTAGGCGCACATGATTTTATTATGAATCTACCTGATAACTATGATTATAAAATAGGTGAGAGGGGTGGGGTTCTTTCGGTTGGTCAACGACAATTACTCGCTTTTATACGCGCATTCATTTACAATCCACATATTTTGATTCTGGATGAAGCAACTTCAAGCGTAGATAATGAATCAGAGGAACTCATTCAAATTGCAACAAAGAAATTGACAGAAGGTAGAACTTCAATAATCATTGCACACCGTTTATCTACCATTCAAAACTCAGATAAAATAATTGTTCTAGAAAAAGGTAAAGTAGTTGAAATCGGGACACACTCAAGTTTAATTAAACAAGATGGTTATTACCGAAAATTATATGATTTACAGTTTGTTGAAATAAAATAAAATTATGTTGGGTTTAAAAATTGGGGGTGTTCCTGAACATTTTAATTTACCTTGGCGCTTGTCTATAGAGGAAAAGCTCTTTTCCGAAATTGGACTCGAACTTCATTGGAGTGATATGACGGGTGGTACAGGCCAAATGATTAAAGGTCTCCAAACAGGTTCTATCGACATCGCAGTTTTATTGACTGAAGGTATTACGAAATCTATTTTGGAAGGATTGCCGGCTACCATACTCAATATTTATGTCAATTCATCTTTGAGATGGGGAGTTCATGTTCCAGTTGATTCCACCTTTAAAAGTGTTGAAGATCTAGAAAATAAGGTGTTTGCTATTTCTCGTTTCGGATC
>JBIIHD010000315.1:0-2868 GCA_044236095.1 Crocinitomicaceae bacterium
AGGATAAAAAAGGTCAACCTATTGAGACGACTTTGATTCGGTACATGCATTCGAAAAATTTATCGGCTGATTCTTCAGGATTTCAGCAGCTTTCTGAAAGTGATATCAAAGAAGTTGAAAAGGGAACAGCAGATATACGTGAAAAATCGTTGTTTGTAGGAAAGCTAAATGAACTTAGATTTCAGATTCATGAGGCAAATAATCCCAATGGGAGTACTATTCGGCAGAGAATTGAATATTGGAAGACGGGTATAGAAATAATTAAAGAAAATGTATTCATTGGAGTAGGTACTGGAGATGTAAAGGATGAATTTCAAAAAAAATACATTGAAAACAAATCCTCACTTCTTCCTGAAAATCGTTTGGAGACACATAATACTTATCTGACTTTTTTTATAACTTTTGGGCTTTTCGGAATAGGTTATTTAATTTATTTTTTGTTTAAAACATATTTCTTTCTATTAAAACACAGGGATGTTTTGGGTGTCATCTTTATAATTTTGATTTCTGCCTCTTTTTTGACAGAGGATACGCTAGAAACTCAAATGGGAATAACGATCTTTTCGTTTTTATTTAGTTTATTTTCAATAAAAAAGCCTAAAGAAAATTCTTCAGGCTCTTGTTTAGTTGAGTAGTAGTTAAATTCTTATGAAAGCAAATCAAATTTGCTAATTATGGCGTTTGTAAGATGTACCAAAATATAGTAAAGTTGTATGAATACTTGAAGATTTGAGCTTTGGATGGAAATAATGGTATTACTAATTTTCAAAAATTGATTCCGGCCAAGATGAATAACTCTCCTTTGCTATCGATTTGAAGTTTTTTGTAGATCTTTTTAACATTAAACAACACAATTTAATCTTTGCCTCCGATTACTAGAATTTGATAATTGATTATGTATAAACTAATTAAATAGGCCAGGGGGCAATTTACGTGGTTGTGATTTTTATAATATCATTATTTCTTTAATTTAAGATTTCAATTTTCATAACCATCTGAAGTAGTCACTATAAATCAACTATTTTTACTGCATCATAATTCGATAATTCGGATTGTTTTCCGGAAATAAACTTTTGAAGACTCGATTTTATATCATATAAAACCACTCCCGGGAATCCAAGTAAATATAAACACATTTCCACCATTGAATTTTCGAATAACCGTTTCATTTCCATTGTAGGTAACAATATTCGAACACTTCGAATCAGAGACCGATGTAAGAATATATGTAGTTGCTAATGCGGGCGTTACTGTAAAATAGTATGGATCAGCTGTAATGTTTGAAACCGTTGTAGGTGTTCCATTAACAGTGTAAGTAAAAGTCCATGGACCTGTTCCCGTAAAATCAACGCCTAAACTTCGAGCCACTCCAAGTCCGCTCAATGAAGAGCTATTGGTAAATACGGCTGTGGGTAATGGGTTAACAGTTAATAATGCACTTATGCTATTTGTTGTTCCACATGAATTAATAGCTTGAATTCTGAAGTACTTACCGTTGTACGTTGACCTATTGGCAACAGTCAAAGTTGTGGCATTCACTGTGGTGAAATCTCCTCCGGCTGTAATATCTGTCCAAGTTGAATTATTCGATGATTGTTGCCACTTGTAGGTGCTATAACCGGTAATAGAGGCTGTCAAGGTAACAGATCCATCACCACAAAGTGTTTGACCCGTTGGTGCAGTTGTTACAGTCGGTCCACATGAAAAGTTGGTTGGTTGAGCAGCACTCAAACCTGTTCCCAGATCGTAGGTACACCAAAAAACAGGAGCGTTTGTTTGAGGATCTAAAAATTCAAGTGTTACACGTCCTGCATTGGGCATACTTTTGAACATAGAAGCAGTAGTTGGCATATTTGAAATTTCCAGCTGTGTATAGTAGAGGTGGTGGTCCAAATTTTATCGGACTAAGTACAGCCGTTTCCGATCCTACTGGAGTTGTCCAAACTCTAGAAATAACCGGTAGATTGGTCACAACCGCTGTTGCATCCCAACGGAAATTAAAATTTCCGGTTTTTGATTGTGGATTGTAAGGAACTAACTGATAACTAGTTCCAGTAACATTTGGGGCAACGGGATTGTTTTGTGTATATGTCGGTCTGAAATCACCGGCAGCAGATGAAGCTTGACCATTACCATTACTTCGTTTATCAATAGTTGGACAACCGATGCTACTCAAGGGGGTTTGACTTTGGAGGGTATAAAAATTTGAAATAAAGCAAACCAATAATAGTATAAATAACTTTAAAAAGCGCATGAGAATTTAGATTTAGCCATTCAAAATTACTTAATAATTATTTTCGTTTCGATTCAAAAGAATTATTTACAGTATAAATAAGTATTTACACGTACATCTATTTCATTGAAAATAATGACTGTTATGGTTTTGGCGATATAGTAAATGTTTAACTATTCCCTTTTTAATAAATAGAAATCCTGCTAAATTTTAAAAATTCAATTGGGCTTGAATTCTCAATAAATTCCCTCTTTGATAGTTGTCTTGATTTGCAAAATCCTCAAATCTCCGAGATGACATTGTGTACATGACAACGAGCTCAAAGTTTTTACCCATTTGCCATTCAGTTCCTATCTCTAATTCCTCTACGCGGTAACTTCTTGCATCCAATTCATGTTTTTTACCTCCTTTATACTTTTGGTACCGAACAAATGGAATAAGAGTTTGATCACCAATATTCATCTTATAGGAAGCCGTTATAAATCCACCACTTAAACTTTGAGTTGTGATTGAGTCGGAAAATTTGTCAAATTCTGGTCCTCTACCTACATTGTACTCAGCCAAGATCCCAAATGGTTTAGGATACAATACAAAAGTACCTCCGACTCTTTCATCATCGTATAGTTTATCTTCGG
>JBIIHD010000022.1:0-9318 GCA_044236095.1 Crocinitomicaceae bacterium
TGTTGAGAAATAAAACTTTACCCGGAATGCCTGCTCAAAATCCTTATCCAAGTACAACAGATGATCGCTTTGTAATTGAAATAAGAATTTCAGAAAATTCAAAATTTTCTTCTGAAGATATTCAAATAATGGTGAAAGAAACAGGAATTGAAGCGTTAGAAGAGAAAGTATGTTAGAAACTAACCAGTAAAAGGTTTAAAGAGATGAAAATGAAATTAATACAAATTCTAGGACTCACATCGGTTGTAATTTCTGCGTTTACATTTACAGGGTGTGTTTCTAATAGCGATAGTGCAGGTTTGGAATATATGCCTGATATGTATCGATCTCCAGCCATTGAGCCCTACGTAGATTACGGGGAAATTCGTGGTAAGGAAATAGGTAAATATAAAACAAAGTTATCTGCCATGACTCCACCTTTAGGTACAATACCTTTTTATGGAACAAATTCAGCTGATGTAGAATTGATGTTACCATACTTTAGAAATCCAAGTAAAGTATTTCAAGGTACTCATGGTTTGAGAGATTTTATTTTTTCAGATCAAGATGAGTATGAACTGGCAAAAGAAGATATGGATAACCCATTAGTTATGACTACTGATAATGCTGAAAAAATATTAAAAGAGGGCAAAGAAATCTATGCTTCGAAGTGTATGCATTGTCATGGTGAGAAGGGTGATGGAAACGGACCAATGGTTCTTAGTCAAGCTTACAATGGCGTTCCTAATTATGCAGATAGGTCTTCTCTTTCAAACGGACAAATATTTTATTCCATATATTACGGTAAGGGATCAATGGGTGCACATGGCTCCATGTTAGACAAAAAAGAAATTTGGACTCTCGTACATTATGTTAGAAGTTTTCAAATTAAAGACTATGGCAAAGTTAAAGATGGTAAGTTGATTGGATTAACAACTTCATCGGAAACTGATACAATTGCTGATAAGTCTGTAAAAATTGAAAAAAAATAAGAAATGAGTATGGAATTTACAACACCTTCAAGAGCTAAGAAAATCACCTTATCTCTTATTATTTTTGGTCTTGCACTGGCTGGAGTTGGCATTGCAACTGGGATCAACGATCATCATTTTGTAACAAGACTTTTAACAAATGGTTTAATTAATGCATTTTTCTTCTTTGCTATTGCATTGGGTGCTTTATTCTTTTTAGCACTTCAATATGCAACAGAAACGGGATGGTATGCATCTGTTAAACGTGTAATTGAAGGAATAGCTGGCGTTTTACCATATGGAATGGGATTGCTGGCAGTCATATTATTAACAATTACCTTACTTGATGGAGCTCATATATATATCTGGATGGATCCTGAAACAACTAATCCTGCTTCTCACCATTATGATGCAATTATTGAGGGAAAGCAACCCTACTTGAATAAAGTTTTCTTTTGGATTAGAACAGTTGCTTATCTCGCAACGTACTATATTTTTTGGAATGGATTCAGAAAAAGATCTTTAGAGGAGGATAGAATTGGAGGTACTGAATTACATTTTAAAAATTATCGTAAAGGAGCCACTTTTCTAGTGTTTTTTGCTGTATTTAGTTCGACTTCAGCTTGGGATTGGATTATGTCTATTGATGTTCATTGGTTTTCTACTCTTTTTGGTTGGTACAC
This sequence comes from Crocinitomicaceae bacterium, assembly GCA_044236095.1. Classification (GTDB taxonomy): domain Bacteria; phylum Bacteroidota; class Bacteroidia; order Flavobacteriales_D; family Crocinitomicaceae; genus UBA952. The sequence continues at coordinate 1,634 of JBIIHD010000022.1, forward strand.
TTTCGCTGGAATGTGGTGTTCTGCAATGACTGTAATTGTATTAACTACTATTTATTTGAAAAAACTCGGATATTTAGAAAGAGTTAACGACTCGCATATTCATGATATTGGTAAATGGACTTTTGCGACATCCTTCTTGTGGTCGTATTTGTTTTTCTCTCAGTTTATGCTTATTTGGTATGCTAATATCGGTGAAGAAGTAACATATTATCAAATGAGAATTGAAAATTTTAAAGTTTTATACTTTACTATGTTCCTAATTAATTTTGCTTTCCCTATGCTAATTTTAATGTCAAGGGATGCAAAAAGGAATTATGGTGTTTTGACTCTTGTAGGTGTAATAATTCTAATTGGTCATTGGACTGACGTATATTTAATGATTTCTGCGGGTTCACTTGGAGCAAATGCGAAGATTGGATTTTTAGAAATAGGTTTGGGATTATTGTGTGCTGGATTATTTATTCGAATACTTTTGAATAATTTAACCAAGGCTCCTTTAATGCCTGTTAACCATCCATTTTTGGATGAAAGTGTTCATCATGAAATTTAATTTTAAGAAATAAAATAATACAATGGAAAGCAAATTTATCATATTACTAGTTGTAATAGTTGCAGCAATTGCTATTGCGCAGTTAGTTAGAGTATATGAATTATCTTCAAAATTACGTGGTAAAACTGAACATGAGATAAGCAGTAAGGATAATAATTTTAATGCATTATTACTTTTGCTATTCATGTTTTTTCAATTCTTTGGATTTATTTATTTAATGCTTGAATACGGCTGGACAGGTCGTGGTGATGCTGCAAGTGTTGAAGGAAAAGAGACAGATTGGTTATTGAATTTGAATTTTGTTATTATCATTATTGTATTTTTCTTTACTAATGCTCTTTTATTTTATTTTTCATACAAATATGTTAAGAAGCCTGGTGTTCCGGCTTATTATTATCCTCACAATAATAAATTGGAAATGCTTTGGACAGTTATTCCTGCTTGCGTTCTTGCTGTTATTATTATACTTGGATTGAAATCTTGGAATGAATTAACTAGCGAGGGCGGAAGTGATGCAAAAGTTGTTGAATTATATTCTAAACAGTTTGATTGGACTGCTCGTTATGCAGGAAAAAACAACAAGTTAGGAAAGTTTGATTATAAATTAACAACTGGAAATAATGAATTGGGATTGGTTACGTCCAATACAATAGATTCTGCAATTCATCAAATGTCTAAAGGATTAACTGGTATAGACGCAATACAAGCGAAATTGAATAATCCCGCAATTGTTTTAAGTGATTCTACCCAAGCAGCCTTGGAAAAAGAATTGTCAGCCAAGGAACGCATGCTTAGATTGCTTATTCAGATGAAAGAAAATCATAATCCGAAAATTGATAATGATGCTTGGGATGATATTATTCAGAAAGATACTTTATATCTATGTGTTAATCAACTTTATGAATTTAAGTTCAGGGCTATGGATGTGATCCACTCTGCATTTTTTCCTCATTTCAGAGCCCAAATGAACACGGTTCCTGGGGTTGAAACAAGATTTAAATTCACCCCAGATATTACGACTAAAGACATGCGAACTAAAATGAAAAATGAGAATTTTAATTTTATTTTGATGTGTAATAAAATTTGTGGTGGAGCTCATTACAAGATGAAAATGATTGTTGTTGTTTTACCGAAAGATCAATATAAGGCTTGGGAAGCCAAGAAAATGAAGGAAACATTCAAAGATAAGTATTTTCCTGCTCCTGTTGCTGTTGCAGCCGCGAATGGTGCAAAGCCGGATTCAGATGATAAAGAAAAGAAAGACACTAGTAATAGTGAGGCAATTTTGCCTGAAAAGAAAGATTCAACTAAAAAAGTTTAATTTAATAATACATTAATTATGGCTTCAGTAGCTCACGGAGAAGACTTACATGGACATGGTCATCATGAGCATGATCATCATGAAGAAGGATTTGTTTCTAAATACATTTTCAGTCATGATCATAAAATGATTGGAAAGCAGTTTTTAATAACTGCGGTTTTTATGGGTATCATCGCAATGTTGTTGTCGATATTATTTCGAATTCAACTTGCATGGCCTGGTGAAAGTTCAGAAACTTTATCGTTTTTCTTGGGAGAAAAATGGGCTCCAAATGGAGTTTTAAGTCAAGACATGTACCTTGGATTAGTTACAATTCATGGTACAATAATGGTTTTCTTCCTTTTAACAGGAGGATTGTCTGGTACTTTTTCAAATATTCTTATTCCCTTGCAATTAGGTGCTCGGGACATGGCTTCAGGATTTTTAAATATGTTATCTTATTGGTTCTTTGCATTCTCATCAATTATAATGGTGATTTCTCTTTTTGTGGAATCAGGTCCCGCAATGGCTGGTTGGACGGTGTATCCACCACTATCTGCGCTTCCTCAATCTATTTCAGGTAATGGTTTGGGAATGACAATTTGGTTAATATCAATGACATTATTTATTGCAGGTTCATTAATTGGATCTTTGAACTATATTGTAACTGTAATTAACCTTAGAACGAAAGGTATGACCATGACAAGAATGCCATTGACTATATGGGCGTTCTTTGTAACCGCAATTTTAGGTGTTTTATCTTTTCCTGTTCTATTATCAGCAGCTCTTTTACTGACTATGGATAGATTAGCCGGAACTAGCTTTTATTTATCTGATATTATCGTAAATGGAGAAATGCTTACAAATCATGGTGGATCTCCCTTGTTATTTCAGCATTTGTTCTGGTTTTTAGGTCATCCAGAAGTTTACATTGTACTTCTTCCTGCCTTGGGATTATCCTCTGAAATTATTTCAACAAATGCTCGAAAACCTATCTTTGGATATCGAGCAATGATTGGTTCTATTTTAGCAATTGGTTTTCTTTCTTTTATCGTTTGGGGTCACCATATGTTTGTAACTGGAATGAACCCATTCTTAGGTAGTGTTTTCGTTTTCACTACTTTATTAATCGCAATCCCATCTGCTGTTAAGGTATTTAACTATATAACAACACTTTGGAGAGGCTCCTTAATTTTTACTCCGGCAATGCTTTTCGCCATCGCTTTAGTTTCAACATTTATCACAGGAGGTGTTACGGGAATCATATTAGCAGATTCGGCATTAGATATAGCTATACATGATACTTACTTCGTGGTAGCCCACTTCCATATTGTAATGGGGATGTCCGCAGTATTTGGTATGTTCGCGGGTGTATACCATTGGTTCCCTAAAATGTACGGAAGAATGATGAATACCCGTTTAGGGTATGCCCACTTTTGGATAACCATTGTTGGTGCCTACGGAGTATTTTTCCCAATGCACTTTGTTGGTCTCGCTGGTGCACCTAGAAGATATTACGATTATTCAGTATATAACGAATTTGACACAAATTCTCTTGAAATGATTATGGATTTGAATGTAATTGTTACTGTATTTGCAATTATTGCTGCTTTGGGTCAAGCGTTTTTCTTATTCAATTTCTTTTACAGTATATACCGAGGACCTAAGGCTGTTCAAAACCCTTGGAATTCTAACACCTTGGAATGGACTACGCCAGTAGAGCATATTCACGGAAATTGGCCAGGAGAGTTACCTACAGTTCATAGATGGCCTTATGATTATTCAAAGCCCGGCGCAGAGAATGATTTTATTCCTCAAACGGTTCCTTTAGCGGATGGAGAAGAAGAGCATTAAAATTTAATATTTCCTAAAAAAGCTTGAAGATTTCTTCAAGCTTTTTTTTGTCATCTAGTTTAAAATTTGAAAGGTTAATGCAAACTTAAAAAAGCTTAATATGTTTAGCAAAGCGCAATAAAATTGTATCTTTGTTTATAACTAAGTACCATATGGCATTCGGATTTCTTTCAAAGGTTGGTAGGCATAAGCGTTTTAATTTTTCACCTCGTTATTATGATGAGCGTAAGGAACGGATAGAGCTTAAAAAAATTAAATATCAAGAATCAAATTTAGATGAGCATGGCCAAAGATCAGAAATTTTAAGAGAATCAATCCAACAATCATGGAATCGAGGTAAACATATTAGAAAACAAAAGCAATCTGCTAATATGAGAATTCTGATTTTAATCATTGTAATTGTTTTCCTTGGCTATTTTATATTCAATGGTTTGGATGATATTGATCAGGTTATAAAATCAATAATTTAATGCCAGGTATTATAAAAATATTGCCTGATCATATTGCGAATCAGATCGCTGCTGGTGAAGTAATTCAACGTCCTGCATCTGTCGTAAAAGAATTAATGGAAAATGCAGTCGATGCAAACTCAACAAAAATTCAAGTAATAACAAAAGATGCTGGTAAAACATTAATTCAAGTAATTGATAATGGAAAGGGCATGTCAAGTCAGGATGCAAGACTATGTTTTGAAAGGCATGCCACAAGTAAAATCGTTTCGGCAGATGATTTGTTTGCACTTCGAACAAAGGGATTTCGAGGAGAAGCATTAGCATCTATTGCTTCAATAGCACATGTTACCTTAAAAACGCGCCAAGAGAATCAAGATACAGGCACAGAAATGCACGTTGAGGGTTCAAAACTAATTAATCAAACTGAGTGCGTTTCTCCTTTCGGTACTTCATTCGAAGTTAAAAATCTATTTTTCAATGTCCCTGCGAGGCGAAATTTTCTTAAGTCTGATTCTATGGAGTTTAGACATATTGAGGAGGAATTTGAAAGAATAGCTATCGCTCATCCTGAAATTGCATTTTCATTAGTACACAATCAACAAGAAGTTTATTCACTTTCTCCTTCCAATTTACGTAAAAGGATTGTTGATATACTAGGTAAGACATCCAACGATAAACTTGTCCCAATAAATGAGCAAACAGATATTGTTTCAGTTGAAGGTTTTGTTTTAAAACCTGAATTTGCCCGTAAAACAAGGGGAGAACAATTCTTCTTTGTAAATAATCGATTCTTTAAGGATAATTATTTCAATCATGCTGTGAATAAAGCATTCGATGGACTAATTCAACCAAAGTATTTCCCTGGTTATTTTTTGTTTTTTTCGGTTAATCCTGCTAAGTTAGACCTGAACATTCATCCAACCAAAACCGAAATCAAATTTGAAGAGGATAGGTTCATTTATTCTATATTGTTGAGTTCAATTCGACAAGCGCTTGGGAAATATAATGTTGCTCCATCACTTGATTTTGACCAAGAGACAACCTTTGATGTCCCGATGGAATTAAGAAATACTACACCTATTGAACCGATAATTCGTGTAGATCCTGAATTTAATCCCTTTCAGAAATTCACTTCAACATCTAAATCATCAGGTTTAAGTCCTGCTATTAAATCTCAAGGATTTGGTAAAGAAACACCATCTGATGTTGATTGGCAAAATTTTTATCACATTGATCAAAATTCAGATAATTCTGAAAATGTTCCTCTTTTAGATGAGGAGGATGTGGAAACTAAAAAAGAATTTTTGACCAAAGATCGCTACATCTTTTCAGCAACTAAGTCAGGGATAATGGTTGTTGATCGAAAAAGGGCCCTCGAAAGAATTACCTATGATGATTTAATGTCCCAATTTATCAATTCGCCTATTCACTCTCAACAATTGTTATTTCCTTTTGAAATTGAATTATCAAAAAATGAAAAAGTTTTGTGGGAAGCCAATAGAACATTGCTTCAAAGGTTTGGTTTCGACTTTGAAACACAAAAAAATCATCTGATTTTAAACGGAGTACCTTCTTGTCTGCAAGAAGATTCAATATTAAATTGTGTTCAAGTAATTAATGAAAATATTGGTTACAAGGAAATTGATAAAGGTGAGATCGCTCATTACATTGTACTATCAATAGCAAAATCAACCTCTTTAAATTCATTAAAAAGTAAGTCTGAACCAGAGACCTTTATCGAACGTTTATTTCAATGTGAGGATCATCAATATTCGCCTAATGGAAAAAAAATTTTAAGTACCTTAACATTGAATGATATAAAATTAAAGTTTGCATAATGTTTTCATTTTTTAATTCAATACCACAAGTGACTAAGAATATTCTGCTTTTGAATATTATGTTTTTTGTGGTAACTATAGTGTTAGATACTCAAGGTATAAATATTAAAGAAATATTAGGGGCACATTATGTAACATCTCCTTTGTTTGAGCCATATCAAATGATAACCCATTTTTTTATGCATGACGGGTTTTTGCATATCTTTTTTAACATGTGGTTATTTATCATGCTCGGTGGATTTTTAGAGCAGCTATGGGGAGCAAAACGTTTTTTTATTTTTTATATAGCTTGTGCAATGGGAGGTTTTGTTTTATATAATGCCATTGGGATTTATGAAATTCAGTCATTGAAAGACCAACTAATTTCCATGGAATATAATTTGGATGAAGTTGATTCAATGATTTCAAATGGACAATATTTAAAATTTGATTTTGAAAACAACAAAGTTTATCATGATTATTTAATGAAATCTGTAACTCCTATGGTAGGGGCATCAGGTGCTATTTTTGGGGTTATGGCAGCCTTTGCTATTCTATTTCCGAACACAGAATTTATGCTCTACTTTGCAATTCCGGTTAAAGCAAAGTATTTAGTTGGTGCTTATTTTTTAATTGAAGTTTATCAAGCTTTTCAAAATCAATCCGATGATCCCGTAGCACATTTAGCTCATATTGGTGGAGCAATTGTTGGTGGAGTTTTGGTATTAATATGGAGAAAACAGGATAGGTCAAATTTTTGGTGACATGAATCGCGATCAGAATTTATTTGATTCCTTAAAGAATTTGTATCAATTCGGGGGTATGACCATTCGATTGATATTCATAAATGCAATTATTTTTCTTTTTATTCAGATTCTCAGTGTCATTATTCGACTTTATGGTGTTGAGGACGGCTTACTCTCTATTTTTTTGAATGCAGTTTTTACTTTGAATACTGGCTTACCCGAGTTTTTTTTCATGCCTTGGGGACTTGTTACGAGTATTTTTGCTCATTTTTCACTGTGGCATTTCCTAATGAATATGCTTTTTCTCTATTTTGTTGGTAAACTATTTGAACAATTTTTTGATTCAACTAGACTTTGGTATACTTATCTCCTAGGTGGTATTGCTGGTGGTCTTTTGGAAATTTTTGCTCACGCCGTATTTCCTGCATTAAAAGGTATTCCCATTGTTATTGTTGGAGCTTCCGGTTCTGTGATGGCCATTTTTATGGCTTTGGCATTTTATAGACCAAATCTGCAGGTTCAATTATTTGGAATCTTTCCTATCCGACTTATATTTATTGCGGGATTCTTTTTATTGACAGATTTATTATCTTTAGGCTTGCAGGATAGGGTAGCACATTTCGCCCATATAGGAGGGGCAATCTTTGGTATTTTATCTATTCGAAATTTAAATAGTCCAATGAATATTATTCAAATATTTCGAAAATGGGGAGATTCATTCAATCGGTTTCTTAATTCCTTATTTTCTGAAACATCTCAGAAAAAAAATAATAGAACCAATGCTCGCATGAAAACGGATGAGGATTACAACATGGAGGCAAAAACAAGACAAGAAAAAATAGATCGTATTCTAGATAAAATCTCTAAATCGGGTTATGAATCCCTTACTCGTGAAGAGAAAGACTTTTTATTTAAGCAAAGTAAAAATGGTTAAATTTTTTAGTTTTCTCTGGAATATCAGGTTTT
>JBIIHD010000316.1:0-2862 GCA_044236095.1 Crocinitomicaceae bacterium
TACAGCATTTCAAATGATAACAATTTCAACTGCCAATACTGAATATTTGATTAATAATAATTTGACATGTTTCATTAACTCAGAAGGGGAAATTGAAATAAAATCTGGTCAGTCTAAAATTAAACTTCACGATATTTCTGTATATGCATTAGATGGATTTCAAATTCCTTTTGAAATGTATCAAACGAATGACAAAACTGTTCGAATTAAAATAGATGCAAAAGGTTTTGTGCTAGTTAACTTCTATGAAAAGGATACGTTTTCTAGATTAAAATTATTTGTTCATTAATGGTTAGATTTTTCCTAGCGTTTCTTTTTAGTGTTTCGTATTTCTTTCATTATAGTCAGAAAAAAAATCTAGATTCCACATTCACGATAAAAGGAGGCGTTGATTATTATTTTGGGTTACAGCTTAACGATTTTGATCAATCACAAGTGCCCTTATTTGTTTCTCATAATAGTTTGAATTCGGGTTCTATAAATTTAGCTTTGGTGGAGTTTACTTATCAACCAAGCAATAATTTTCGGGTTCAATTGAGCCCTGGGTTTGGTACTTACATGAGGGCAAATTATGCAGGTGAAAATAAAAATTTACGCTGGATTTATGAAGGATACATTGGTTTTAAACCAAAGCGAAAAAGAAATGAATGGATTGACTTTGGTGTTTTTTCATCCCCGTACACATACGAATTCGCTAAAACTTGGGAGCAACCACTTTTTACACGCAGTTTAGCACCCGAATATGTTCCATATTATTTATTAGGAATTCGATATAAGCGAACAATTAATTCTGAATTAAGTCTATCAACTTATTTGCTTAACGGTTGGCAACATCTAGAAATACAACAGAAAATCCCATCATTAGGAACTCAATTGGAGTTTACTAGAGGAAAAAATTACCTGAGTTGGACTACCTACCAGGGAAATGAAAAGAACCAAGCACAATCAAATTATGGATACCGATTTTTTACGGAGTTGAGTTGGATTTATTCTGCACAAAAATTTAAATTGTATAGCTGTGGATATTCGGGAATTCAACTTGTTGATGGTACACCAAGGACTTGGGGACAAGTGAATTTTGCCGCGGAGTATCAAATGGTGAAAAACTTGTGGTTGAATGGTAGAATAGAGCAATTCATTGATCCGCATAACATTCAAATTAGACCTCTTTCAAACAAAGGATTTAGTTGTACAGGACTTAGTGTAGGTATTCACGCGAAAGTTTCAGAAAACTTTTCTATTCGGTTCGAATCTAAACTCTTGATGGATAATTCAAATTCAGAAATATTCTCGAGACAAGGAAATTTTACCACTTTGCTTCCTCTCAGTTTTTTGGGCGTTAATGTGAGGTTTTGATTAAATTAAAGTGTCAGATCTAGCTAATATTAATAAATTATTAAAATAATCAAATAAATTTACTGCTCGTTTTTAAATACAAAAAAATGGTCTAATTTTGCCGGTCAGATGATAGTCAGAATAATCATTTTATTGTTTTTATTTCTTTTTTCAGCCAATGCAAAGGCTGGTAATGAAAATGTTCATGATAATTATAAAGAATCTTTTTCATCTACCATTGGTTTTCTTGGGAATGACTTGGATTTACATCAAAATGGAAAGTCAGACCATTCCAATCTTCAATCTCATTATCTTAGAACAAATGTTATTACAAACAACTTCAGGGGGTTCGACTCTGATTTAGCAAGTTTTTTTGAAAGGAACAACTTTTTCATCTTTTCCCAATTTGACTATAGTAATGTAGAGTGTAATTATATCAGTGGTTGTCAGTTTTATTTTTCCTTATTCAAACTATTTAATAACTACAGAATATAGAAGATTCACTATTGAATCAAAATATTATAGTTATTAAATAGTAAATCCATGAAATTTAATGTTTTTTGTATTGGAGCCGTCTGCTCCTTGCTGTTTGTATCTTGTTCAGCTGAAAAACAAGATGAAAAGAAAACGAAATTAGTTTTTTCTCCCGAACAATTAAAAGGGATAGAGTACTCAGAGTCTGTTGTAAGACCAATTATGGGAGAAATTACCCTCAATGGAAAAGTCGTTCCGGATGAGAATAATTTGGTGAATGTTTACCCCATGATTGGTGGTAAAGTTACAGATGTTGATTTTGAAATTGGAGATTTGGTTGATCTTGAAAAACCATTAATTGTTCTAAATTCTGGTGAAGCAAGAGAATTTGAAAAAGAATATTTAGCGGCTCAGGACGAATATGAATTAGCTAAGAAAAACTATGAAATCCAACAAGAGTTAAACGAAAGTAAATTCAGTTCTGCACGTGAATTGGCTTATGCTAAAAAAGATATGGAGATTGCGAAAGCAGAATTAGCTCGATTGAAAGAAGTATACAACGTTTACTCTATCACGGAAGGTGGAAAATACGTAATCAAATCTCCAGTTGCAGGTTTTATTTTGGAGAAAAAAGTTGGTCCGAACATGCAAATTCGATCTGATGCAAATGACTATCTTTTTTCAGTAGCAAGATTAGATGAAATTTTTGTTGCATTTGATATCTATGAAAAGGATATTTCTAAAGTTAAAAAAGGCCAGACAATAACAATTCATCCACTCTCTTTACCTGATTCTACAATCGTTGGAACCGTAAAGCGAATAGAGAATATGATAGACCCTGAAACAAGAACAGTGAAGGCAAGAGTTTACTTAAAAAATCCAGGATATCAACTCAAACCACACATGTTTTGTACAGGGAAACTCCTCTATGAAACCAAAGGCGAAATGATTTCAGTTGAAAAAAAGGCGTTAATATTTGATAATAACAAATATTATTTGATGATTTATCATTCCAAGGATAAAATTGAAACAAGACAGGTTGAAGTTCATTCA
>JBIIHD010000317.1:0-2850 GCA_044236095.1 Crocinitomicaceae bacterium
CTCGCGAACCCGAATATATTCTGCTTTTAAATCTGAAACAAATGCATCTTTTTTATGACCCAATAAACTTTCAACGACAGTAACAGACCTTGATGCATCTAATACATGAACGGTCTGCCCTTTCGTGTAATGTTGATCTATTTTGACAGCAGTATGAACTTTTGAAGTAGTTGCTCCACCAATTAACAAAGGAATTGATAATCCTGCACGTTCCATTTCTTTGGCTACATGTACCATTTCATCCAAGGATGGAGTAATCAAACCACTCAAACCAATCACATCTACATTTTCTTTGATTGCCGTTTCAATAATCTTTTCGGCTGGAACCATAACTCCAATATCGATTACCTCATAATTATTGCAAGCCAATACAACACCCACGATATTTTTACCAATATCATGAACATCTCCTTTAACCGTTGCCATGAGAATTTTACCTGCCGACGAACTCTTTCCATCTTTTTCAGCCTCAATATAAGGCAACAAATAAGCAACCGCTTTTTTCATTACACGAGCAGATTTAACTACTTGAGGAAGGAACATTTTACCGCTACCGAATAAGTCGCCCACGATATTCATTCCATCCATCAATGGCCCTTCAATCACTTGAATCGGCCTATCATATAGCTTTCGACATTCTTCTACATCCTCGTCAATAAACTCAACTAATCCTTTCACCAAGGCATATGACAATCGGTCTTGAACTGATGCATTTCTCCATGATAAATCAACTTCTTTTTTCTTTCCATCACCTTTAACCGTCTCAGCATACTCCAATAAACGTTCAGTCGCATCAGATCGACGATTTAATAATACGTCTTCAACATATTCAAGCAGTTCTTTATCTATATCTGTATAAACTTCCAACATAGTCGGATTGACAATTCCCATATCCATCCCATTGGAAATTGCGTGATAGAGAAACGCTGAATGCATGGCTTCCCTTACTTTGTTATTACCACGAAAGGAAAAAGAAACATTGGAGACGCCACCACTTACATGCGCACCGGGAAGATTTTCTCGAATCCATTTTGTTGCCCTGAAAAAGTCAAGTGCGTTATTATTGTGTTCCTCCATCCCTGTCGCGACGGGAAAAATATTGGGGTCAAAAATGATGTCTTCTTTGGAAAATTCAACTTGATTCACTAAAATATCGTAAGATCTTTTACAAATTTCAATTCTTCGTTCATAAGAATCTGCTTGACCATTTTCATCAAAAGCCATAACAATAACAGCTGCCCCGTATCTCTTGATAGTTTTAGCCTGGCGAATGAAATTCTCTTCACCTTCTTTCAGCGAAATAGAATTAACGACACCCTTTCCTTGTATACATTTTAAGCCAGCTTCTATGATTTCCCACTTCGAACTATCAATCATGATGGGAACGCGAGCAATATCAGGTTCGGAGGCGATAAGATTTAGGAATTTTACCATTGCTTCTCTTCCATCAATCATCCCTTCATCCATATTGATGTCAATGATTTGAGCGCCTCCATCAACTTGATCTCTGGCTACAGCTAAAGCAGCTTCAAAATCCCCTTCTTTGATCATGCGTAAAAAAGCCAACGAACCGGTAACATTCGTTCGTTCGCCAACATTTACGAAGTTGCTTTCTGGGGTAACGATTAGTGGCTCAAGGCCGGAAAGTTTTAAAGTCATTTTCTTTTAATAGTTTAAAGATGAAAACTCATAATTGAGAATTAGAATTTCTGCTCTTGAAATCATGCTTTTGATATTTTTTTCAATGTTTTAATACTACTAATCAACATTCGATTTAATTCTTGATTTTGACTATGCAGTTTCTGAAAATTTATAGATTCTAAATAAAAGGAGTCCTTTAAAAGTTCCAACCAATATTCTGTCTCGTCGCTTTCTTTCAATGAAATTGACAATTTATGAATAAAATCTGCTTTACTCTGTGCGTTGTTCGGTTCGCGAATATTTGCTCCAATTGATGTTCCTGATCTCAAAAGTTGTTTGCTTAGGATATACTCTTTCTCTGAAATTAATTTTTTGTACGTTAAAACAATATTTAATGCAAATTCATAGCTTTTCGTCTTTAAAATACTTTCCTTCATTTTTTGTTTTTTATCTTAATTTAGTCAAAAAAAAATCAAACAACAATAAAAATCTAACCCATGATCTCCCAGTTCTCAACTTTCAGCTCTCATCTCTCAATTCTCAGCTTTCAACTTTCAGTTCGCAACTCTCAACTCTCAATTCTAAACTCTCAATTCTCATCTCTCAACTCTCAACCCTAAATTCTCCTCGGCTTATATTTCCCCGCCAACTCTGCAATTGCCTTAATATGATCCGGCGTTGTACCGCAACAACCACCAATAATGTTAATCAATCCTTCGTCTAAAAATTCTTTGATTTGTTCTGCCATCATTTCAGGTGATTCATCGTATTTCCCAAATTCATTAGGAAGACCTGCGTTGGGATGCGCACTAACAGCAAAGGGAGATTTTTCATTTAAAATTTGCAAATAAGGTCGCATAAGACTTGCTCCAAGAGCGCAATTTAACCCTATACTCAACAAGGGCATGTGAGAAAGTGAGATTAAAAATGCTTCCGTTGTTTGTCCCGTTAATGTTCTTCCACTTTGATCTGTAATCGTTCCTGAAACCATGATGGGAATCTTTACTCCTCTTTCATCAAAAACCGAATCAATGGCAAAAAGAGCAGCCTTGGCATTTAAAGTATCGAAAATTGTTTCAACTAAAAGGATATCCACTCCTCCATCCATTAAAGCTTCAACTTGTTGTTTGTAGGCATCAACTAATTGATCAAATGATATTGCACGATATCCAGGGTCGTTAACATCCGGTGAAATGGAAGCAGTGCGAT
>JBIIHD010000318.1:0-2843 GCA_044236095.1 Crocinitomicaceae bacterium
GCGGGCTGAATTTTTCCGGTTGATGTTTTTATAAAATCTGCCCCGGCATGAATTGCCAAATCGCTCGCTTTTCTAACATTATCAAGCGTTACCAATTCACCGGTTTCTAAAATAACCTTTAGTCGAGCATTTCCACATGCCTTTTTTATTGCGGCAATTTCATCAAATACAAAGTTATATTCACCAGCTAAAAACTTGCCGCGAGAAATTACCATGTCAATTTCAGTTGCTCCTTGTTCAACTGCGAATCTGGTGTCATTTAATTTTATTTCAAGCGTAGATTGCCCACTTGGAAATGCTGTTGCAACAGAAGCAATTTGAATATTGGTGCCCTTCAATGCGGTTTTTGCAATATTCACCATTGAAGGATAAACGCAAACAGCTGCAACCGTTGGAAGTCCGGGAAATTGATCATGAAGATGAGCTGCCTTGTAACACATTTGCTTAACCTTGCCAGGAGTGTCTTTTCCTTCGAGCGTTGTTAAGTCAATCATGTTAAGCACCATCTTTAACCCTTGCATTTTCGATTCGTTCTTGATACTTCTGGTTTGAAAACGTGCAACTCTTTCTTCAACACCTACTTTATCGATAGCTGGCGACTTAGAAATGATTTCAGATAAATTCATGGAATCTGTCACTAATTTGGTTTTTGGATTCGAATCAAATATACGAGAAACGAGGCTTGATCGCTAAGAAAATTACTTTTTTTTCGATAAAATTAAATGCGCCTGCCAAAAGTCCGGAATGCCATATCCGATTGCATAGTTCGGACTGTTAAAATTATGTGCAGTTGATTCAATCGTTCTCATTATCAATTCAGGCTTTAGAAACCGATATTGACCTATTAGGCTGGCAATAGCCCCGCACATTATTGGACTGGAAAAAGAAGTTCCGCTTGATGAGGTTATCTTTCCTGATGAACCAATGACAGTTGCATTATAACCTAGGGCACAAACATTTGGTTTTATTTTACCATTTGACGTTGGGCCAAAAGAACTAAATTTTGCTTTAGAATTATCTTGAGTTGTAGCGCCAATTGAAAATACTTTTTCTGCATCCGCTGGAGCTCCAATATATCTCCATGTATCATTGCCTGAATTTCCGGCACTATTTACGACAATCATACCTTTTTCGACGGCTTTGTTAGCACCTTTAGAAATAACAGTGGTTTTTCCGTCCATATCAGCATAAGAATGACTTCCTTTCCCCTTGTCAAAACTAGTATATCCTAAAGAACTATTGATGATGTCTACTCCTGCACTATCCGAAAATTCTGCAGCAGAAATCCAATTGTATTCCTCAACTAAAGTTTCTGTGGCTCCATCTTCCGTTTTTAACAACCAATAAGAGGCTAACGGCGCTGTTCCAATAAATTCATTCTCTACATAACCAGCCATGCATGCAAGAACCATCGTTCCATGATCACCGTCTCCATATACCTCTTCTTCATTTGCTACAAAATCCCACACACCCAAAATGCGTTTATCTTTCCTCAAATGATGAAAAGCTTCTATTTTATCGACATTACTGAATCCACCATCAAAAACTGCGACGTGTACTCCATTCCCTAAATGTCCTAATTTATGAAGCTCATTGATTTTTAGTGAATTGTTTTGAAATTCATTCTTTGAATATTTCAACGATTCTACATTTATTTTCGCCAAATCACCACCTGTCTTACTTGGTGAATATTCTCTTAATTGAGTAGATTTTGGTGTTTTACCTGAATAAATCGGTATTATTTTCTTAATAAACTTTGATCGATTTAATTTGGAAATAGAAGTTGAATCCTTTGTTTCAAGAACGATATAATTGAACCACCTAGATTTATTGACAATTTTTGACTCCGGAATCTTACTTTGAATTTCAGAAATGTAAAATGGATTAATTGGAAGGTCCTCTTTCGTGATAGGAATCTTCATTTTGTGTTTACGCTCCAAAGAACGTGCGCTTAAGAACTTTTCAGGTTGATTTATTGAAAATGGATTATTTCGACCTTTCGATTTGAAATAAACAGCATACTTATAGATGTCCTGACTCAATGCAGAGAAAACAGTACCACAAAAAACAAGTACAAAAAAAGATTTCATGTAAAAATTTATGTTGACACAGTTAGATTAGTAGTCTTCCTCCTCTTCGTCTTCACCCTCCTCTGGCTTATCATATTCATCTTCTTCCTCATCGTCATTTTCATCAAGATCATCGTCTTTAATATCTGGTACTTTATCGTCCAAATCATCATCAAAATCGTCATCATCATCGTCAGCTACAGGTTTTGGCTTACTCATGACTTTATTAATTTTAACAAGGTATATTACCTCATCAGTCTCCCAAATAAGAGCATCCAAAATTTCCCCCGTTGGTGTTTTAATTGTTGTCAAATGGTTAATGTAACCATCAGGATAATCTCTTAAGATTTGCTTTTTTTGCTCTAGAGAAAGTTTGTCATAGCTAATAATAGACCTTCTTTTTGTCATAACGGAGTCTTTGATTTCAATTTACGAGGCAAATTTAATGGATTCATCGACTTTACAAAATCATTGCGCAAAATCATGTTATTTTTTTTTCAACCTTCAAAAGTTAGAAAACGATATTATAGCTCCTAAGTATCTGTTTGATTGTACTTTTTCTTTTGTTTAAACTACCCTGTAATACTTTGTAACTAAATTTATTTTTTCTTAGTGATGATTCATATAAATGAAAAAGTTCATCGCGATCGTTAGGTGATTCCCTCAAGGGGTCAAATTCCCAAGGGAAGTCTGGCTTGCAAAGAAAATAAAGATCAAATTTTTGTTTCGAAAGCTCCTTAATGATGTATGAGTCACATGACTTGTATTTCCATT
>JBIIHD010000319.1:0-2839 GCA_044236095.1 Crocinitomicaceae bacterium
TGATGCCATCAAAGAAAATTTGATTCCGATTACGTTGACAAAAGAACAAGCATCCATGATTTACGCCAGCGAAGCTGATTTATTGAATGTCGCCTTATTTGGAATAACTGCACAACAGTATAGAACCCAAAATCCAAATGCAGAAGGAAATATCCGTGACCAAGCAACTTTAGAACAACTCGTTGTATTGAGCAACATGGAAAGCATCAACGCTCTTATGATTCAGCAGGGAATTTCATCACAAGAACGAATTTTACAATTGAATCAAGTGGCTATTTCGCAAATGAAGTCGCTTGTGAGTTCAAAACAAATTAAATTTTTACAAAAATGATGAATAAAATTGAGGTTAACGGACTAACAGTCCAACTAAAAAAGCAGAAAGGTGATGATTATATTTCGCTGAAGTATATTGCTAATAAGAATAATTTACCGTGATTGAAATTATTGCTATCATTAGATTTCGTTTATTACATAAATAATTCCTTGATTACATACTTTCGTTTTTCTCCATATCTTCCTTTTTACGTTTCATAAATAGCTTGTATGTGAAATTCAATGAACCCGCAATAGAAACAAAAGCGCTACCTAAAGCAAGAAGTGAGTATATTAAGCTGAAGCCTGTTTTTGTAAATAAAATCCACACCAATAAAAAGAGAATTACTACTAAAATGAAAATAAATAAAAAAATCGAACTGATAATTATTACACCGGTTGGTTTGAAATGCGCATAATAGGAAATGATAAAAAACACAATTGCCAAAGAATAAAGCCAAGCGTTTATATGATCTACAGAATTGCCATTTTCACGAGTGTGGAAAATTCCTAAAAGAATTAAAAACAAACTCAAAAGAAAATAAAACCTTCTATAATTACGAACAATCTTATTATACTTTAGATTCTCAATTCTTTTATTCTTTCTTTCTTGCCATGATTTGGTTTGAAGAGTGATAAGATCCTCTTGTTTAGTGGTGTCAAAATAAAGACATTTATTATTAAAGTCCGCTTTTTTATTTGTTAAACCACAGACTATTCCTTTCGATTTATCAAAAGCCATATTTGAACAAATAATGCAAAATTCATGGCGTTCATCTTGTGTCATTTTATTTTATTTTTAATGATTAGGCACTTATCTTTTTTGTGACAATCCTAAATATAGATGTTTTTTTGAAAAGACGTTATGAAGAAAGAGATTAAAGTAAAAGTGGATGAATCATAATCAAAAGAATACATTTCTTTGTCGGATATTGTAAGATTTAGAGACCAAAAAAGAACAGATTATATCATCCAAAACTGGCTCAAAACAAGGAGTACCATTGAATTATTAGGTATTTGGGAGCAATTATACAATCCATTTTTTAATTCCATCGAATTCGATGGAATTAGAATGCAATCCGGTTTAAATAGTTTTATACTTACCCCAAAAAAGTGGATTACATTAACAAATGCTGTTGGAATTGTAAGCAAGCAGGGAAAATATGGAGGAACGTTTGCTCATAGAGATTTAGCAATGGAGTTTGCTTCGTGGTTATCAGTCGAATTTAAACTTTACTTGATCAAAGAATTCCAACGGCTAAAAGAATCAGAAGAAAATCAAAAGAATCTACAGTGGTCAGTGCAACGAACCATTGCAAAAATCAATTATCAAATTCATACTGATGCCATCAAAGAAAATTTGATTCCCGTTACTTTAACAAAAGAACAAGTATCCATGATTTATGCCAACGAAGCTGATTTGCTGAATGTCGCATTATTTGGAATCACAGCTCAACAGTGGAGAGAGCAAAATCCAGATGCAGAAGGAAACATCCGTGACCAAGCAACGCTAGAACAGCTCGTAGTATTGAGCAATATGGAAAGTATCAACGCTCTAATGATTCAGCAAGGAATTTCATCACAAGAACGAATATTACAATTGAATCAAGTGGCAATTTCTCAAATGAAGTCGCTTGTGGAATCAAAACAAATTAAATTTTTGGGAAACTGAACAATGCTGGATTGTAACTTTTTCAGGATTTAATATGTTCAAACATAAAGTTCTACGATGAAAATAATTTTTTATATATGTCTTGTTTTTCCTATTTTCTGTTTCTCACAAATTTCTTTTAATTCAGAAGATCCTTTTACTCTAAATAATCCGTCTTCCTTTTCTAATCAAAAAATGTATTCGACTGGATTGGTGAATTTCGGCAGTTTTGAGAATCTTAATTATTTATCAGCCTTTTTACTTTACAAGCAAAAGATTAAATCCTTTTCAATTGGATAGAATTCGGAGTTAACTCGATTTAATTCTTTTCTCCTTTCAAAATCGGAATTACAAATTGCTTATTCGTATCGAATCAATCGAAAATTCACAATAAATTCAGGATTAGGATTAACAGGCCGTACAGATAATTATTTTTCTGTTGATCAATGGAATCCTCCCTATTTTGGTTTGAATGCTGGAATAAGTTTAGTATCAGAAAAAGGGCAAGTTGGTTTATCTTTTCTAAATGTAACCAGTGAAAGTCGAATGATTGATTCACTAATATTTCGCGTTACATCCTATGCTTCAATATTTGGATCCTATGATTTTAAGCTTGATTCGCTTGGGAAATTTCATCTAGTTCCTTCATTATATATGGAAGTTGGACCAACAGGTTTTTATTCTTCATTATTCAATCTGAAATTCAATTTTTCTATTCATTCCCTAGGATTTAGTTACACCCGTCTTCAGCCATCGATTTTCTATCATTATCACTTTAAGAATGGTATTAATTTAGGTTTTTCCCTTGGAAAATATTTCAGTCCATTAAATAATAGTTTCGATAATTCCTTGAATGCAATGTTACGGTTCAATTAT